>CALYSH010000019.1 GCA_945485625.1 uncultured Lachnospiraceae bacterium
GTAACGCGCGACCTTGCCAAGGTCGAGACCGCGGGTTCGAGCCCCGTCTATCGCTTTTAGAAATTCGTCGAGGACGTTGATTACAACGGTTTCGGCGTTTTTTATTTCATAGGAAAGACCTTGTTATATTAACGTATGAAAGTGAGTACCTTTCCTATGAAATAAAAACGCGCCGCTAAGGATGCGCACTCGCGCGAAAAGAAGATGTCGCTAACGCGACCGCGCTCGGCGCGAGAGTTTCGCAAGCGAAACTCTTTGTTCTTGTATAGGCGACTTTGTCCTATATACAACAAACGCTCCGCGAGGATAAATGAGGAGAGGTGGTTATGGAATATATTGTTTTCTTCGGTGTTTTTTTTGTTTTCTTTCTATTTCTGTTTATTAAGGAAGCTGTCTCAGAGAAGAAGAGGCGGAAGCTGTTTGCAAAAAAATTGTACGAGGAGTACGGGATGTTTCGGGAGAGAGACTATCCACCGGAGAGATTTCTTCGCATCAGCAGTTATTTCAGGAAGCATAGGAAAGATGGACAGGTAGATGATATCACCTGGAATGATCTGGATATGGATTCCTTATTTAAAAGGATGAATTTTACTCAATCGGCAACCGGCGAGGAATATCTGTACTATATGCTTCGTGACATTACGAAATCGGAGGAAGAATTGGAACATCTGGAAGAGGTGATATGTTTCTTCGCAAAACATCCGGATGATAGAGTAAAATATCAGCTATCCATGAATAAATTAGGATATACCGGTAAATATTCCCTGTATGATTATATAGACCATCTGGATGTGCTGGGAGAACGGAATAATAAAAAAGAATATCTGGTTCTTGCCTTTTATCCCATCAGTTTGATTATTATGTTTTTCAGTTTCCCCCTTGGTCTGAGCCTGTTTGTGGGGGTAATGATTTACAATCTTTTAAGCTATTATAAAACAAAATCGGATATTGAACCTTATATTATCAGTTTTGTATATGTCCTTCGTCTTTTAGGTGTCTGCGATGAAATAATCAGGGAGAAGTGGGATGTCTGCGAGAAAGAACTATCCACAATTTCCCATGGCGCGAAGGTATTGGCACCCATGAAAAAGGGTTCCTATTGGTTTCTGGCGGGAAATCATTCCACCACGGGAAGCAATCCTCTGGAATTGATTCTGGACTACGGGAAGATGATGTTTCATATTGATTTGATCCAGTTTAACCGTATTCTGGAGCACCTTCGGAATCATATCCGGGAGTTGGACGAATTGATTACTGCGGTGGGCTATCTGGAATGTGCAGTGTCCATTGGGGCTTTTCGGCTTTCCCTGGAGGATGGGTATTGCATTCCCACGTTTGGTTCCGAAAACTGTGTGCAGATTGTAAACGGGTATCATCCCATGTTAACCGGGGCGGTAAAAAATTCTATTACTGCCGGTCAGGGAGTGCTTCTTACCGGCTCCAATGCATCCGGTAAGTCCACTTTTTTAAAGATGGTTGCCTTGAATGCAATCCTTGCGCAGACCATTCATACATGCAGCTGCGAAAGCTATCGGGCACCCTTATACCGCATCTTTTCATCCATGAGTTTAAGGGATGATTTGTCTGAAGGAGACAGTTATTTTATTGTTGAGATTAAGGCGATTAAACGTATCCTGGATGCTTCACAGACAGAAGGAAGACCGGTGCTTTGCTTTGTGGATGAGGTCCTTCGCGGTACAAACACCATTGAACGAATTGCCGCAGCGGCACAGATTTTAAGAGGACTGGCAGACAAGGGTTGTATGGTATTTGCCGCAACACACGATATGGAATTGGCACAGCTTCTGAAGGAATGCATGAATAATTATCATTTCGAAGAGGATGTAAGAGATGGCGATGTGCATTTCTTCTATAAATTGCAGGAAGGACCCACAAAAACCAGAAATGCAATTAAGCTGTTGGAGATGTTAGGCTTCCGGGAGGATTTGGTTTCACGAGCCAACGAGTCGGTTCGTGTGTTTGAGCAAACCGGCGAGTGGAGTTTGTAAGGCTTGACGGACGTTAGATAGATTGTTATACTCAAATAAGAAGATGTTAGAAAAGTGAGGAAAGAGCTCATGATTAGTCTGGTGAATGGATTATTGTCATATTTTGTAGTACTGCTTGTTTTTGTTCTTGCAATTGCGGCTGCAATTGCACTGGGTATTTTTCTGCGGATACGGAAGAATAAAAAGAGCGAAGAACAGCCGGTCATTCCAAACGAAACCGGTGATGAGGATGCTGCATCTGATGAACAGGGTGATATGAATGAAGAATAAGATGGAACTCGTGTGACAGGGATTGCACGAGTTTTTTTCTTTCGAAAGCGCGAGGTGAATGAAGATGGCACTTTTTACAACGATTCTTTGGGATGTGGACAACACATTGCTGGATTTCCAGCTTTCACAGCGTTATGCGTTGGAGAAGGCATTTGAAGCAAATCATCTTATGGTAAATGAGGCGATTCAAAGCAGATATGACGAAATCAATCATGCCTATTGGAAACGCTTTGAATTGGGGGAGGTTACCAAAGAGGAGCTTTTAAAGGGGCGGTTTCTCACACTGTTTGATGCGTTTGGGATTCAAAATGTTGATTTGCCGGAATTTATGAGGGTGTACCAGACAGAATTGGGGAATGTGTTTTTCTATCTGGATGATTCCATACATTTATGTGAGCATTTAAAGGGAAGGGTGAATCAATATGTAATTACCAATGGGGTAACTGCAACCCAGAAAAATAAATTGAAATTATCCGGCCTTTGGGACTGTATGCAGGAGATATTTGTATCGGAGGATGCAGGTATTCAAAAGCCCTATCCCGGCTTTTTTGAATATTGTCTCGGAAAAATCACTGAAAAGAATAAGGAAAAAATTCTTGTTATTGGGGACTCCTTAAGCAGCGATATAAAGGGTGCGGTTTTATCCGGCTTGAAGTCCTGCTGGTACAATCCAAAGGGGGAAGAGAATACCACGGAATATATACCGGATTTTGAAATACGGAATTTATGGGATGTGTTAAAGATTCTTGCAGAGGAATGAGAGGGAAAACATGGCAAAATCAGAAGGTCAGAAACTGCGGATACTGTATATTTTGGATTATTTACGGCTGGAAAGTGATGAAGAGCACCCTGTTTCAACGCAAAAATTGATTGATATGCTGGACGCAAAGGGGATTCATGCGGAACGGAAGACGATATATGATGATATTTCCCGATTAAATGAGTATGGTTATGAGATTCTGCAGGTTCAGAATCGGCTTGGCGGAGGGTATTATCTGGGAACCCGGAAGTTTGAACTGGCTGAACTGAAGCTATTGGTGGATGCGGTGCAGTCCTCACGGTTTATTACCCGGAAAAAGTCCAAAGAACTGATAAAAAAGCTTGAGGATGAGGTCAGCAGGTATGATTGCAGTAAGCTGAAACGTCAGGTTTATGTGGCGGAACGGGTAAAAACCGATAATGAACGTATTTATTACAATATTGACGGTATTCATCAGGGGATTCAGACAAACCATAAGATTTCATTTATTTATATGGATTGGAATGCAAAAAAACAGCTGGTACCCAGAGGAAATGATGCGAAAGTGGTAAGCCCCTGGGCACTGATCTGGCGGGATGACAATTATTACCTGGCTGCCTTTGACGGGACAGACGGAATTATGAAGCATTACCGTGTGGATAAAATGAAGGATGTTACTGTATTGGAAGATAGGCGGGAAGGCTTGGAGCAGTTTGAACAGGTTGATCTGGCACAGTATTCCAACAGAACCTTTGGCATGTTTGGAGGCCGGGAAGAAATTGTAACCTTAGAATTCCCGGAACGCCTGATTGGACTTCTGATTGACCGCTTTGGTAAGGAAATCAGTATTCGAAAAGGTGAAAATGATTGTTTCCTGGGACGGGTACGTTTGAAGGTAAGCAGTCAGTTCTTCGGCTGGCTTACCGGAATTGGTAAAGAAATCCGAATTGCTTCGCCGGAAAGTGTAAGAGAAGAATACAAGACCTGGCTGGAAGAAATTCTTACTAAAAATTAAGAAATTTTTTTGTAAATTTTTGTGGTTCGGAATTCGTTGACATTTCAGGTCCGGTTTTTTATACTTGTAATATGCGACACAAGATATTGTATTTTATGAGAAAATATTCTCCCAATATCTTGTGGAAAGCGAAAAGTCAATTGTTATGGATTATGAGAGGAATGTGCACGAATGAGCAGTAATTTT
Organism: uncultured Lachnospiraceae bacterium; assembly: GCA_945485625.1. Classification (GTDB taxonomy): domain Bacteria; phylum Bacillota; class Clostridia; order Lachnospirales; family Lachnospiraceae; genus Acetatifactor. The sequence continues at coordinate 4,220 of CALYSH010000019.1, forward strand.
GAGAACGCAGAAAGTAAAGATCTTGTTGATTACGGGCAGGAATATCAGCCCTCCCGGAAAGTATATGTGATTAAAAAGGACGGAAGCAAAGAGGCCTTCAATGTTCAGAAGGTCATTAATGCCGTGGGGAAAAGTGCATACAGAGCATTGACTAAGTTTACGGAAGAAGAAAAGAGAAGCATCTGCAGACATGTGGTGGAAAAGGTGGATGAACTGGATTCTGCAGAAATCCCGATTTCCATTATGCATAATATTGTGGAAAGTGCATTGGAAACGGTAAAGCCGATTGTAGCAAAAAGCTATCGGGATTACAGAAATTATAAGCAGGACTTTGTACGCATGATGGATGATGTGTATAAGAAGAGTCAGTCCATTATGTATATTGGCGATAAAGAGAATGCAAATACGGACTCCGCCCTGGTTTCTACCAAGAGAAGTCTGGTGTTCAATCAGTTTAACAAGGAACTGTATCAGAAATTCTTTATGACCACGGAAGAAATTCAGGCCTGCAGGGACGGATATATTTATGTTCATGATATGTCAGCCAGAAGAGATACCATGAATTGTTGTCTGTTCGATGTACAGAGTGTTCTGACCGGCGGCTTTGAGATGGGCAACATCTGGTATAATGAGCCGAAGACTCTGGATGTTGCGTTTGACGTAATCGGAGATATTGTTTTAAGTGCAGCAAGCCAGCAGTACGGTGGTTTTACCGTGCCCAGCGTGGATCTGATTCTGGAGCCGTATGCAGAAAAATCCTATAAGAAATATGTTGAGAAATATGAAAGACTGGGTATTGCAAAAGAGGCTGCGGAGGCAGAAGCATTGGCTGATGTTACCAAGGATTTTGAACAGGGCTTCCAGGGGTGGGAGTACAAGTTCAATACGGTGGCATCCAGCAGAGGGGATTATCCCTTCATCACCGTGACTGCCGGAACAGGAACCGGACGTTTCGCCAAGCTGGCCACCATTCAGATGTTGAATGTACGTAGAAAGGGACAGGGAAAAGCGGAATGTAAGAAGCCTGTTTTATTCCCGAAGATTGTATTTCTGTATGATGAAAATCTCCATGGACCGGGAAAGCCTTTGGAGGATGTATTTGAGGCCGGTGTGCAGTGCTCCGCAAAGACCATGTATCCCGATTGGTTAAGCTTAACCGGTAAGGGCTATGTGGCAAGTATGTACAAGCAATATGGGAAGATTGTTTCCCCTATGGGCTGCAGAGCGTTCCTTTCCCCCTGGTATGAGAGAGGCGGAATGCATCCCGCAGATGATCAGGATGTTCCCGTATTTGTGGGGCGTTTTAACATCGGTGCTGTTTCTCTGCATTTACCTATGATTTTGGAAAAGTCCAGAAAAGAGAGCCGTGATTTCTACGAGGTGCTGGATTATTATTTGAATCTGATTCGCCAGCTTCACATCAGAACCTATGCATACCTGGGAGAAATGAGAGCATCCACCAACCCTCTTGCTTATTGTGAGGGAGGATTCCTTGGCGGACATTTGAAGCTTTCCGATAAAATTAAGCCATTGTTAAAATCTGCAACCGCAAGCTTTGGTATTACTGCGTTGAATGAGCTGCAGGAGTTATATAACGGGAAGTCCCTGGTTGAGGATGGAGAGTTTGCCGTTGAGGTAATGGAGCATATTAATCAGAAGGTGGCTCAGTTTAAGGAAGAAGATGGAAACCTGTATGCTATTTATGGTACTCCTGCTGAGAATCTCTGTGGTTTGCAGGTAAAGCAGTTCCGCAAGAAATATGGTATTATTGAAGGAGTTTCCGATAGAGAATATGTAAGTAACAGCTTCCATTGCCATGTCACCGAGGATATTACTCCGATTCAGAAGCAGGATCTGGAAGGACGTTTCTGGGATTTGAGCAATGGCGGGAAGATTCAGTATGTGAAATATCCTATCGATTACAACATTGAGGCTGTTAAGACCCTGATCCGCAGAGCGATGGATTTGGGCTTCTATGAAGGCGTAAATCTTTCTTTGGCATATTGCGATGACTGCGGTCATCAGGAATTGGAGATGGATGTGTGCCCGAAATGCGGAAGCAAGAATTTAACCAAGATTGATCGTATGAATGGTTATTTATCCTATTCCCGTGTCCATGGTGATACGAGACTGAATGATGCCAAGATGGCTGAAATTGCTGAGAGGAAAAGCATGTAAAATGAGGTACCATAATATAACAAAGGACGATATGCTAAATGGTGACGGTCTCCGGGTGGTGTTGTGGCTGGCCGGCTGTAACCATTGTTGTAAGGGTTGTCAGAATCCGATTACCTGGGATCCTGATGGAGGTCTGCTTTTTGATGAGGACGCCAAACAGGAAATTTTTGAACAACTGGATAAATCCTATATTTCCGGAATCACTTTTTCGGGAGGGGATCCTCTGTTTCCGGGGAATCGCCTGGATGTAAGAACCCTCATGGAAGAGATTAAGCAGAAATACCCAAACAAAACGATTTGGATGTATACCGGAGACAGTTGGGAGAATATATTTGATTATCCCATGATGCAGTATGTGGATGTTTGTGTAGATGGTGAGTTCCATATTGATGAGCTGGATACCAAGCTTTTGTGGAAGGGCAGCAAGAATCAAAGGGTAATTGATGTTCAGAAGACGCTGAAGCAGAATGACCCGAGGATTCCTATGCTTCATTGCGGAGATTACTTTGGGGATCCGGTGGAATATGTACAGACCATGCAGGATGTACCGACTTCCTGTGTATTATAAGAATGAAAGTAGAAACGCGAGGATTGGTATGCATCGAATTGCACAGTTTATGAAGGTGAGTAAGGAACAGTTTGTGAGTTCCATGAGAGAGGAATTCCCTCAATATACAGAGGCGGATATAGAGGATATGTATGAATCGTTGGCACTTCCCGCAAGAGCTACCAGGGGCAGTGCAGGGTATGATTTTTATGCTCCGTTTTCTTTCAGCTTACCGCCTAATACTACCATTAAGATTCCGACCGGTATTCGCGTAAAAATGGAAGAGGATTGGGTTTTAAAGCTCTATCCCCGAAGCGGTCTGGGATTTAAATATCGTCTTCAAATGAATAATACCGTTGGGATTATTGACAGTGATTATTTCTATTCTGATAATGAGGGGCATATCTTTATTAAGATGACAAATGCCTCCAATGAAGGAAAAACTGTTGAGGTCGCTCAGGGGGTAGGCTTTGCCCAGGGTATTTTCCTGGAGTATGGTATTACCGTTGACGATGATGCCCGGGGAATTCGCAACGGCGGTTTCGGAAGCACCTCGAAGCAGTAGGATTGTAGGTGTACGAAGTAGATCACAATCCGCAGGTATCATTGTTAGGGGCTTTTAACCCTGGCATCATAAAACATATCTGAGTTATCCTGCAGTATGTATGGGAGGTAAAAATGTATAAAATTATAACGGACAGTACCTGTGATCTGCCGGCTGATTTTCTGAAAGAAAATGAGATTGACTGTATTCATTTAAGCTATGTCCTGGATGGTGTGACCTATGGACAGGATAACGAGTTGCTTCCTGCCACATTTTTTGCAATGATGCGTGATGGGAAGATGCCCACCACATCTCAGATCAATCCATTGGAAGCGAAAAGCTTTTTTGAAGAAAAAATTCAGACAAATAAAAATATTCTGTTCCTGTCTTTTTCTTCCGGACTAAGCGGCTCCTATAACAGTGTTCGCATGGCAGTTCAGGAGATTATGGAAGAACATGAGGATGTAAACATACGTGTGGTGGATACTCTTTGTGCATCCATGGGTGAGGGTTTGCTTGTTTATAAAGCGGTGCAAATGAAAAATCAGGGTATGGGTATGGAGGAACTTGCGGATTGGATTGAAGAAAACAAGCTTCACTTTATACATATCTTCACGGTTGATGATCTGTTTCATCTGTTTCGTGGTGGCCGTGTCAGCAGATCGGCGGCGGTGCTTGGTACACTGGCAGGGATTAAACCCATGCTTCATGTGGATAATGAAGGGCATCTGATACCGGTATCCAAGGTTCGTGGGAGAAAGAAATCCCTGCATGCCCTTGTGGATTATATGGCGGAAAAGAGATCCGGTTTTGAGGATCCGAACGAGATGGTTATGATCAGTCATGGCGATGTTTTGGAGGATGCAGAATATGTCAGGGATCTGATTCAGGCCCGCTTCGGAATTAAGAACATTATGATAAATTCACTGGGGCCGGTGATTGGATCACATACCGGACCGGGGCTGGTGGCACTGTTTTTTATGGGAAGTGAGCGATAGAAGAAGGACAGGAAGGGAATAAAAGTTCCCTTCCTGTTTTGCTTATTTCTCACAACGGTCAAATCCGGGATTGAAAGCATAGAAATTCTTTGCATTCAGCTTGTCGTTTGTGAGACGAAGTGCTTCTCCGAAACGCTGGAAATGCACGATTTCACGTTCCCGTAGAAACTTAATGGGTTCGCAGACATCCGGATCCTTGATGAGCCGGAGAATATTATCATAGGTGGAGCGGGCTTTTTGCTCGGCTGCCATATCCTCTGTCAGATCAGTAATAATATCCCCCTTTACCTGGAATTCACAGGCATTGAAGGGGACACCGCCTGCTGCCTGAGGCCATACACCCACAGTGTGGTCGGTATAATAGGGAGCAAATCCGCTTTTCTCGATTTCTTCCATGGAAAGGTTACGGGTAAGCTGATGGACAATGGTTGCCACCATTTCCAGATGTGCCAGCTCTTCCGTTCCGATATCCGTAAGTAGTCCGGCGACCTCCCGGTAAGGCATGGAATACCGCTGGGAGAGATAGCGCATGGACGCTCCCATTTCACCGTCCGGCCCGCCATACTGGGAAATGATGACCTGAGCCAGCTTAGCGTTGGGCTCCTTTATATTTACAGGAAATTGTAATCGTTTCTCATAATTCCACATTAACTGCACACTCCTTCCCAGGGAAGGGGAGCATTGCCCCATTTCCACTCCTTGTCACAATCCGAATAATCCTTGGTAAGAGGATAAAATCTTTGAGAGAACTCTGTACTCAGCTGTTTTTTGATTCTGGAATAATGATTAAAGTATTCCATGGCATTTCTGTCGTGGGGATGGGTATCCAGATACAGCATCAGATCCACAAGAGTAAAATCTATAATGCTGATTTCCCGGAGCATTTTTGCAGATTCATTCATGAAACGCACCTCCTGCCGGTAAAGGGTTTATTCAATTCCGGGAAAATAGTGCCAATACGGAAGGCTTTTTCCAAATCGTCATACAACTTATCAAAATGCTGCCAGGGAACATAGGACATGGCAATGGGAAATTTGTCAATGGGTTCATTGAGTGTATATTCCTGCATATGCATTCCTTTCATATCTATTCCATTCTTTTTAATCATATATTATGAAAAAAAGAGTGAAGTGTGCTATGAAGATATTGAATCAGCTTAACGACTGGGTATGGGGGAACTGGATGCTTGTTCTGCTCATCGGAACAGGTATCTATTTTATGATACGACTGGATTTCTGCCCATTAAAAAATTTGAAGTTTGCCATTGGTGATATGGTAGGACAGCGGGGAAAAAGCGAAAAGGGAGAGGTGAGTCCACTGGCTGCATTAATGACGGAATTGGCAGCTACCATCGGAACCGGAAATATTGTGGGAGTTGCCTCTGCCATGCTGCTTGGGGGACCGGGAGCACTGGTGTGGATGTTCTTATCCGGTGTATTGGGAATGGCAACCAAGCTTGTAGAAAGTACACTGGCTGTAAAATATCGCCGGAAGAATGCAAAGGGTGACTATGTGGGTGGCCCCATGTATGTGGCGGAGGCTGCTTTTCGCCGAAAAAAAATAGGGAAATTGGTGGGCGCATGCTTTGCAGTTTTTGCGGTGGGGGCATCCTTCGGCATGGGAAATATGGTTCAGGCCAATTCCATAGCCATCAGCTTTGAAAGTACCTTTGGAGCATCAAAGGCTTTTGTGGGCTTGTGCATCAGTATTCTTACTATTTTGATTGTGCTGGGAGGAGTAAAACGGATTACCGGCATTACAACAATACTGGTTCCGTTTATGGGTGGATTGTACCTGGCAGGTTGTCTTGTTGTGATATTGACCCATTTGCGGGCCTTACCCGAAGGGCTGCTATGTATTATTTGTTCTGCGGTTTCCCCACGTTCTGTGGGAGGAGGATTGTTTGGGATGCTGACAGTAAATCAAATGCAGGCCATGCGGTGGGGAATATCCAGAGGTGTTTTTTCGAATGAGGCAGGTCTGGGAGCTTCCGGAATCAGCGCAGCCAGTGCGGATACAAAGGATTATATCCGCCAGGGATATATCAGTATGACCGGCGTATTCTTTGACACAATTGTGATGTGTCTTCTTACGGGAATTACACTGGCAGTCAGCGGTGCTTTTGTGGATGCATCGAATCAGACCGACTGTAATCTTGTGGTATTAACCGCTTTTCGTTCCACCTTCGGCAGTCTTGGCGAGGCTTTTGTAAGTATTTGTATCGGTTTATTTGCGTTTGCCACGATCATTGCATGGGCATATCAGGGAGAACAGGCTTTTTTATATCTGGCACGACCTGACCACGGAATCTGGTACCGGTTCATTTATAGTTTCTTATGCCTTTTGGGAGCAGTGTGCCCGTTGGATATTGTCTGGACCTTATCGGACCTTTGTAATGGTTTGATGGTTGTCCCAAACCTGGTTTGTGTTTATTTGTTGTCCGGTGAATTATGCAGGGAAATTCGAGCTTATCATTTTGACAGAATTTGAGATTCTATTTGAGTTTCGTAAGAAATAATGCTACAATGGGGCAGGTGCCTGACGAAATACATGAGAAAGCATGGTGTATAAATGGAAAGAACAAATAATTTGATTGATATAAATGGATTGACGGAGGGAGAAAGACAGCTGCAGTATCTGGAACGGGCAAAGAAGCTGGTGTTCGGGCTTGAAGAGAAACTGAACCGGAAGCTCACCTGCTGCGTAACCACCTTTGGGTGTCAGATGAACGCAAGAGATTCCGAGAAGCTTGCCGGTATCCTACAGGCGGCAGGCTATAAAATGGTAGAGGAGGAGAATGCAGACTTTGTCATTTACAATACCTGCACGGTTCGGGACAATGCCAATCAAAAGGTATACGGCCGATTAGGTGTCTTAAATGGTTATAAGAAAAAGAATCCATCCATGAAGATTGCTTTATGCGGCTGCATGATGCAGGAGCCGTCCGTAATCGAAAAGATCAAAACAAGCTATCCCTTTGTGGATCTGATATTCGGAACACATAATATTTTCCGCTTTGCGGAACTGATCGTCAAAATGTTTGAAAATAACCGTATGGTCATTGATATCTGGGAGGATACGGACCAGATTGTAGAGGATTTACCCATTGTACGAAAGTATCCGTTTAAATCCGGTATCAATATTATGTTTGGCTGCAATAATTTCTGCAGCTATTGTATCGTTCCCTATGTACGAGGCAGGGAACGGAGCCGCAAGCCGGAGGAAATCATTCGTGAGATAGAGGGTCTGGTAGCGGACGGCGTTGTAGAGGTTATGCTGCTGGGACAAAATGTGAACTCTTATGGAAAAAATCTGGAGGAACCCATTACATTTGCTGAGCTGCTGCAGAAAATTGAGGCGATTCCCGGGCTTCGCAGGATCCGTTTTATGACCTCCCACCCAAAGGATTTGTCCGATGAACTGATTCAGGTGATGAAGCAATCCAAGAAAATCTGCAGGCATCTGCACTTACCCCTTCAATCCGGCTCTACAAGGATTTTACAGGCTATGAACCGCCGATACACCAAGGAACAGTATCTGGAGCTGGCAGAAAAAATCCGCAGAGAAATACCGGATATTGCAATTACTACGGATATTATCGTTGGATTTCCGGGAGAAACTCCGGAGGATGTGGACGAAACCATTGATGTCATCCAAAAGGTCGGGTATGAAAATGCATTTACCTTTATTTATTCCAAGCGTACCGGTACGCCTGCTGCTGCCATGGAGCAGGTGCCTAATGAGCAGGTAAAGGCCTGTTTTGACAGAGTGCTGACTGCAGTCCAGGAGATGGCAAGAGAGAAGG
>CALYSH010000020.1 GCA_945485625.1 uncultured Lachnospiraceae bacterium
AAGAAATAGGGTGTCAACAAATCTTCCTGATTTCCCTATTGACAAACCTATCATCCTTATGTATAATACATCAGTGTGCAAATGTGAGAACACATTTTGCAAATGAAATGGCATAGGAGTCTATATGTTGCTGAATATATCTGATGCACTTACATCCGAAGGCAAGGTAGAGCAGAAACAGGCTGCGCTGGAGGCGGACAGCTTCAAGAGCAGGATGGGTGAGTTCAAGATTCTGGAGAAGAAGCCCATAGAGTTCACATTGACCAATCTGAGTGCCGGAAAGGCCCGGATGGAAGGGAAAACGGATATCAGCTTTCAGGCTGTTTGTGACCGGTGTCTGGAGGATGTGGAGGTAACGCTTCCCATTGCATTCGACAGAGTGGTATATGCGCCGGATCATGAAGAGGCAGAGGATGCGGATACAGCGCCCTTTATGGAAGGGTATCAGCTGGATGTAGAGACCCTTATGCATCACGAGATATTGGAAAACTGGCCGGCAAAGATTCTTTGCAGAGAGGATTGTAAGGGTGTATGCCCTGTGTGTGGCAAGAATCTCAATTATGGAGAATGTGGCTGCGATACGTTTGTACCGGATCCACGGATGGCAGTAATAAAAGACATTTTTGAGCGCAATAAGGAGGTGTAAGGTATGTCTATTTGTCCTAAGAATAAATCTTCCAAAGGTAGAAGAGATAAGAGAAGAGCAAACTGGAAGATGAGTGCTCCCACATTGGTAAAATGCAGCAAATGTGGCGCTCTGATGATGCCTCATAGAGTTTGCAAGGCTTGCGGTTCTTATAACAAGAAGCAGGTTGTTGAAGCATAGTGAAAGCTGTTTATGAATTGTAGTCATTTGAATCCTCTCTTTGTTAACCGTGCACAAGTTTGACAATGTCAGGGATTTTTGACGATGAAAGGGCTTCCCGAAACGGGAAGCCTTTTTTCTTGCAATTTTATGAAAAAGCTAGTATAGTTAAACAGTGTATGCTTACATGCAGATTATCCGGAAAAGAGGGCAAAGAAAATGGCAGAAATGGTGAATGTGGCAGTGGATGCTATGGGTGGAGATAATGCACCGGCTGAGATTGTAAAGGGCGCTGTAGAAGCGATAAATGCAGATAAGAGAGTAAAGGTTTTTCTGGTGGGCAGACAGGATGCAGTCAATGAACAGTTAAAGCAATATACCTATGATCCGGCACAGCTGGAGGTGGTACATGCGGAGGAGGTCATTGAGACCGCTGAGCCCCCTGTCATGGCAATCCGGAAGAAGAAGGATTCCTCCATTGTACGTTGTATGACTCTGGTGAAGGAGGGCCACTGTGATGCCATGGTTTCCGCCGGCAGTACCGGTGCGGTGCTGGTAGGAGGACAAGTCATTGTAGGACGGATCAAGGGTGTGGAGAGAGCTCCTCTGGCTCCCCTGATTCCTACGGAGAAGGGTGTGAGCCTTTTGATCGACTGCGGGGCAAATGTGGATGCCCGTCCCTCCCATCTGGTACAGTTCGCTAAGATGGGAAGCGTATATATGGAGCATGTCATGGGGGTACCCAATCCAAAGGTAGGTATCGTAAATATCGGTGCGGAGGAGGAAAAGGGAAATGCCCTGGTCAAGGAAGCCTTTCCGCTTTTGAAAAATTGTCCGGAAATCAATTTTGTGGGCAGTGTGGAGGCAAGGGATATTCCCGCAGGTGCGGTAGATGTAGTAGTCTGTGAGGCCTTTGTGGGAAATGTGATTCTGAAAATGTATGAGGGCGTAGGTGCCAGCCTGATCAAGAAGGTGAAAGCGGGTATGATGACCAATCTTCGCAGCAAAATCGGCGCACTTCTGGTGAAACCGGCTCTGAAGGCTACCCTGAAGGGCTTCAGTACCGATGAATACGGCGGAGCACCGCTTCTCGGATTAAAGGGGCTGGTGGTAAAGACCCACGGAAGCAGTAAGGCCATTGAAGTGAAGAACTCTGTTTTGCAGTGCATCACCTTTAAGGAACAGAAAATCAATGAGAAAATTCAGGAACAAATCGTACTGACCGATGAAGTGGAATAAGGACCGGAGGACAAAACAGTGGAATTTGAGAAGATCAGAACAATTATTGCGGAAGTACTGAATGTGGATATCAATGAGATTACCATGGAAACTACATTTTTGGAGGATCTGGGAGCGGACTCCCTGGATGTGTATCAGATTATTATGGAAATCGAAGAAGAATTCAGTATAGAGATTGAATCGGAGGATGCGGAGAAAATCCGTACCGTGGCAGATGCAGTCAATCGGATCAAAGGAATCAGTGAATCATGAGCGAGAAAAAGTATACGGTGGAGCTGTTAGAGGAGAGAATCGGCTATTCCTTCCGGAATAAGGAGCTGATTCTGCAGGCCCTTACCCACAGCTCCTATGCCAATGAACGGAAAATCAATAAAACCGGGAATTATGAGCGAATCGAGTTTCTGGGGGATGCGGTGCTGGAGCTGTTGTCCAGCGATTTCCTGTATCGCACCCATCCGGACATGCCGGAGGGTGTTTTGACCAAAACCAGAGCCTCCATGGTATGTGAACCCTCTCTGGCCTTCTGCGCCAGGGATCTGGAGCTGGGGGAGTTTATCCGCCTGGGGAAGGGGGAGGAGCTGACCGGAGGACGGAGCCGGGAGAGCATCATTGCGGATGTGATGGAGGCAGTACTGGGAGCAATCTATCTGGACGGTGGAATCGGGGAAGCAAAGCGGTTTGTGGACCGGTTTATTTTATCCGACCTGGAGGATAAGCAGCTGTTTTCGGACAGCAAAAGTACCCTGCAGGAGCTTGCCCAGGGGCAGATGAAGGAGGAGGTCTCCTACAGACTGTTAGGAGAATCCGGCCCGGAGCATGACAAGGTATTTGAGGTAGAGGTTCTTTTGGGAGACCGGGTGGCCGGTCATGGTACAGGTCGTACCAAAAAGAGCGCAGAACAACAGGCAGCTTATGAAGCACTGCTTGGATTGAGGGATAAAGGCTATGTATTTAAAAAGTATTGAGGTACAGGGATTCAAATCCTTTGCAAATAAAATCGTGTTCCAGTTCCACAACGGTATCACCGGTATCGTGGGACCCAACGGAAGCGGAAAAAGCAATGTGGCGGATGCGGTGCGCTGGGTGCTGGGGGAGCAGCGAATCAAGCAGCTGAGAGGCGCCAGTATGCAGGATGTCATTTTCTCGGGAACAGAAACCAGAAAGCCCTTAAGCTATGCTTATGTGGCAATTACTCTGGATAATTCGGACCATCAGCTGGCCATCGATTACGATGAGGTGACGGTGGCAAGGCGAATTTACCGTTCCGGAGAAAGTGAATATCTGATTAACGGTACGGTCTGCAGACTCCGGGACGTGAATGAGCTCTTTTACGATACCGGTATCGGCAAGGAGGGCTATTCCATCATCGGACAGGGTCAGATTGATAAGATTTTAAGCGGTAAACCGGAGGAGAGACGGGAGCTCTTTGACGAGGCAGCCGGTATCGTAAAGTTCAAACGCCGCAAGTCTGCTGCCCAGGCCAAGCTGGAAAACGAAAAGCAGAATCTGGTGCGTGTGTCTGATATTCTGGCAGAACTGGAGAAGCAGGTGGGTCCTCTGGAGCGTCAGTCCGAGGTGGCGAAGGTCTATTTGAAGAAAAAGGAAGGCGTAAAGACACTGGATATTAATGTGTTCCTGCTGGAGAATAAGAGACTGCGCAATCAGCTGGCAGAGCTGGAGGAGAAGCTGAAGGTCGCCAACGATGATTTATCCGGCGCCAACGCGCAGTACGAGAATATCCGTGCGGAGTATGAGCAGATTCAGGAGGAAATCGAAGCCCTGGATGCTGCCATTGAGGAAGCCAGAGGAAAGCTGTCCGATACGGGTCTGATGCGGGAGCGTCTGGAGGGCGAGATCAATGTATTGAAGGAGCAGATTCATTCTGCGGAGGCCAATGCAGCCCATTATAATCGCCGGAAGGAAGCATTAAACGGGGAAATTGAGGAAAAGAACCGTGAGAAGGAGGCTCTTCTGACCGAGAAAAACGGGACGGAGGACGAGGCGAAGGAGCTGACCAAAACCGCAGAGGAGGTCAGACAGAAGCTGGAAAATATCCAGAAGAAAATCGCGGAGTGCAACGAGGGCATTGAAAAGGGGAAGAACGTCATTATGGGCGAGCTGAACCAGCGTGCCACCATCAAGTCCAGACTGGGACGTTTTGATACCATGATGGAGCAGGTGGGAATCCGCCGCGCAGAGTTGAATTCCAAGCTGCTGCGGGCAAAATCCGATGAGGAGGCCAGACAGGAAGCGGTAAAACACCTGGAGGATGAATTTGCCCGGATTACGGAAGAAATCCGGAAGATGGATGAGACCGTGGCGGAGACGGAGAATGCTCTGGGAGACATCCGTGAGGAGCTGACCAATCAGGATGGGAAGCTCAGGGAAACCCAGACCAGATACCATCAGGAGAAGTCCAGGCTGGAGGCCCTTTCCAACCTGACGGAGCGCTATGAAGGCTATGGCGGCTCGGTGAAAAAGGTGATGGAGGTAAAGGATCGGGAGAAGGGGATCATCGGCGTGGTAGCGGATATCATCAAGGTGGAGAAACGCTATGAAACCGCCATTGAGACCGCTCTGGGCGGCAATATCCAGAATATTGTCACCGATAACGAGGATACCGCGAAACGAATGATCAACTTCCTGAAGGTAAACCGCTTAGGCCGTGCCACCTTTCTGCCGTTGACCAGTATCACCAATCCCCAGGAGTTTAAAAATCCGGAGGCACTGGAGGAAAAGGGCGCTCTGGGTATGGCGGATGAACTGGTGGAAATCGAAGAAAAGTACCGTAATGTAGCAAAGGCCATGCTGGGACGTATCCTGGTGGTGGACAATGTGGATCATGCCGTGAAAATCGCCAGGAAATATGAGTACGGCATCCGTATGGTGACCCTGGAGGGAGAACTGCTGGTGCCCGGCGGTGCCATCAGCGGCGGTGCCTTCAAGAACAACAGCAATCTCTTAGGCAGACGCCGTGAGCTGGATGAGCTGGAGAAGCGGGTGAAGGAGCTGCTTGCGGAAATAGACGGGATAAACCGGATGATTGATGAAACCAAGGCCCGGAGAAACCGCATGCGGATGGAGCTGGAGACCTTAAAGGGGGATATCCAGCGAAAAACCATTGAACAGAATACGGCCAGATTAAATATTGCCCAGACCAGAGAACGTATGGAGGAAGAGGTGGAAAGCGTACAGTCCCTCAGAAGCGAGGAACTGGAGCTGGAAGCAAGGGTCATTGAGATTACCAACGGCAAAGAAGCTGCCGCAAAGGAGCTGTCCGACAGTGAGAACATGGAGCAGGATACCCAGAAGGAAATCGCAGACCTGCAGAGCCGTCTGGAGACTCTGCGCAGGGAGGAATCCATGGCCATGGACTCTGCTTCCGAGTGGGAATTAAAGGTGGAGAAAATGCGCCAGACCCTGGATTTCAAGCAGTCCAATGTGGATCGTATACAGGGTGAGATTGAGAAGTCCCGGGGTGAATTACAGGAGGTTCTGGACGCACTGGAAGCCAACGCTCTGGAAGTCGAAGCAAAACAACACAATATCGAAGAAATAAAGAAAACAATTGAAGCATCCTTTGATGCACAGAATGCCTCGGAAGGGAAGCTTCGGGAGGATATGGCAAGAAAGGAAGCCTTGAGTACCAGACAGAAGGGCTTCTTTACCACCCGTGAGGAGCTGGCTTCCAAAATTTCCGCACTGGACAAGGAGGTGTACCGTCTGAATGCCCAGAAGGAAAAGCAGGAGGAATCCATGGAGGCCCACATCAACTATATGTGGAACGAATATGAAATTACCTTATCCGACGCGGCAGCCTTACGGGATGAAACCATGACGGACCTTTCCGCCATGAAGCGGGATATTGCGGTACTGAAGGATGAAATCAAGAAGCTGGGAAATGTGAATGTCAATGCCATTGAGGAATATAAGGAATTGATGGAGCGTTACACCTTCCTAAAGACCCAGCATGATGATCTGGTGACTGCACAGAAGACCTTAGAGGACATCATCTCGGAGCTGGACAGCGCCATGCGTAAGCAGTTTACCGAGAAATTTGCGGAGATCAACCATGAGTTTGATAAGGTATTCAAGGAGCTGTTCGGAGGCGGAAAGGGTACCCTGGAGCTTATGGAGGATGAGGACATTCTGGAGGCAGGCATCCGTATCATTGCCCAGCCCCCGGGAAAGAAGCTGCAGAACATGATGCAGCTGTCCGGTGGAGAAAAGGCATTGTCCGCCATCAGTCTGCTGTTTGCCATTCAGAATCTGAAACCCTCCCCCTTCTGTCTTCTGGATGAGATTGAGGCGGCTCTGGATGATTCCAATGTAGGCAGATTTGCCAAGTATTTACATAAGCTGACCAAGAATACCCAGTTTATCGTCATTACCCACAGACGCGGTACCATGGAGCAGGTGGACCGTCTCTACGGAATCACCATGCAGGAAAAGGGTGTGTCGGCACTGGTCAGCGTCAATCTGATCGACAAGGATTTGGAGGATTAAAACATGGGCTTTTTTGCCAGATTAAAAGCAGGTCTGTCCAAGACCAGAGAGAATATTGTACACGGCTTTGATGCGGTATTCGGCGGATTTTCCGCCATTGATGAGGATTTCTACGAGGAATTGGAAGAGGTCCTGATTATGGGAGATATCGGTGTCAAGGCTACGGGTGAGATCATAGAGCGCCTGAAAAAGCAGGTGAAGGAGCAGCATATCAAGGAGCCTTCCGCCTGCAAGCAGCTTCTGATCGAAAGTATCCGGGAGCAGATGCATGTGGACGAGACTGCCTATGATTTCGAGACCAGACAGTCCGTCATCATGGTCATCGGCGTAAACGGTGTGGGGAAAACCACCTCCGTGGGAAAGCTTGCCGGGAAGCTGAAGGACAGCGGGAGAAAGGTGCTGATCGCGGCGGCGGATACCTTCCGTGCGGCGGCAGGGGACCAGCTGGCGGAGTGGGCCAGAAGAGCCGGCGTGCCCATGGTGGGCGGCAATGAAGGGGCGGACCCTGCCAGCGTGGTATTTGATGCAGTTACCGCAGCAAAGGCCAGAGGGGTGGATGTACTACTGATCGATACTGCAGGAAGACTGCATAATAAGAAGAATCTGATGGAGGAGCTTCGGAAGATGAACCGTATCATCGACCGGGAGTTTCCGGATGCGCACCGGGAGAATCTGATCGTGTTAGACGGTACCACCGGGCAGAATGCCCTGGTACAGGCCAGAGAGTTCGGAGAGGTGGCAGATCTGACCGGAATCATCCTGACCAAGATGGACGGTACCGCAAAGGGCGGTATCGCCGTGGCCATCCAGTCCCAGTTGAATATCCCGGTAAAGTATATCGGCGTGGGTGAGACCATTGAGGATCTGCAGAAATTCGATGCAGACCAGTTTGTAGACGCTTTGTTTGATGTAAAGCGTGATGAGGAGGTAGAAGAGTAATGGCTGATATGTTGACATTGGAACGATTTGAAGAGGCCAGCGAGGTGGTGGGAAAGGTCACCTTAGAGACTAAGCTGGTATACAGTGAATATCTGAGCGCCCAGACCGGCAACCGGGTGTATTTAAAGCCGGAGAATATGCAGTTTACCGGAGCGTATAAGCTTCGCGGCGCCTATTACAAAATGAGCACCCTGACGAAGGAGGAGCGGGATAAGGGATTGATCACCGCTTCCGCGGGAAACCATGCCCAGGGCGTGGCCTATGCGGCCAAATGCTACGGCGCCAAGGCCACCATCGTCATGCCCACCACCACACCCCTGATGAAGGTAAACCGTACCAAAAGCTACGGCGCGGAGGTGGTGCTGTACGGGGATGTATATGATGAGGCCTGCAAAAAGGCCCTGGAGCTTTCTGAGGAGCACGGCTATACCTTTATCCATCCCTTTGACGACCTGACGGTGGCTACCGGACAGGGCACCATTGCCATGGAAATCGTAAAGGAGCTGCCTTTGGTGGACTATATCCTGGTACCTGTGGGCGGAGGGGGACTGGCCACCGGTGTTTCCACCCTGGCGAAGCTTTTGAATCCCAAGATAAAAGTAATCGGCGTGGAGCCCGCAGGGGCAAACTGCCTGCAGGAATCCTTAAAGGCGGGTAAGGTAGTAACCCTGCCCGGCGTCAACACCATTGCGGACGGTACTGCGGTGAAGACCCCGGGAAGTAAGCTCTTCCCCTATCTGGCAGAGAACCTGGATGATGTGATCACCGTGGAGGACGAGGAGCTGGTGGTTGCCTTCCTGGATATGGTGGAAAACCATAAGATGGTAGTGGAGAACTCCGGGCTGCTTACCGTGGCTGCTTTAAAGCACCTGAATGTAAAGGATAAGAGGATTGTGTCCATATTAAGCGGCGGAAATATGGATGTGATCACCATGTCCAGCGTGGTACAGCAGGGACTGATCATGCGTGACCGGATCTTTACCGTGTCCGTGCTTCTGCCGGATAAGCCCGGTGAATTAAGCCGTGTGGCAAAGGTCATCGCAGAGGAAAGCGGCAATGTGATCAAGCTGGAGCATAACCAGTTTGTGTCCATCAACCGCAATGCCGCCGTAGAGCTCCGTATTACCCTGGAGGCTTTCGGAACCGAGCATAAAGCGAGAATCATGGAGGCTCTGGAGCGTGAGGGCTATAAGCCGAAGCTTGTAAGAACAAATATTTAATCGCGAATGTTTTTTTCTCTGTGCAAATGTAAACATTTTGTAAACTGTTTTTGTACAAATATGACAAAAATAACATAGGATGGTTGCAAAAAATATATAAAAAGGATATAATTCAAGTATAAAAAGATGCTGGGTGGACTGACAGAACCAAATCTGTAAAAGAGGACACCCGTGGAGAAAAAGATGTATACACCCTATCGATACAATCGAAAGAAAAGACTTGGTGAGGTGCTGGTGGAATCCGGATACCTGACACCGGATCAGATAGACGATGCACTGGCAGAACAGAAAAAACGGAATAACGGCATGAAGTTCGGTGACCTTCTGATTGATATGGGTCTGGTGACCGACGGACAGATCGTAACGGCTCTTTGCCAGCAGCTGGGGTATGAGGAAGTAAACCTTGCTACCTTCCAGGTAGATGAGGATATCTTAAAGCTGGCGGACGAAGCGGTGCTGAGAAAGCATTGCCTCCTTCCCTTCGGATTCTCTCCCAAGAACCCTAACCTGTTGATGGTGGCCATGAAGGATCCCCTGGATATCCGCGCGGTAGACGATATTTCCTTTGTCACCGGCTATCAGATTGAGATTCATGTTACCACGGAACAGGATGTTACAACCGCCATCGAACGCTACTACGGCAATGCGGCTGCAAACCGTATGGCAGAGCAGCTCTCTAAGGAGCTGGAGGATGCGGCAAAGAACAGGATGGACGGGGAAGAAAACAACGATGATTCCGTGGCAGATGCCCCCATCGTTAAGCTGGTGAACCAGATCATCGATACCGCAGTCCGGAAGCGTACCTCCGATATACATATTGAACCCATGGAAGACAGCCTTCGGATCCGCTACCGTGTGGATGGTGTGCTGCAGCAGGAAATGGTGCAGGATATCTCCATCCATCCGGCCATGATTTCCCGTATCAAGATCATCAGCGGACTGGATATCTCCGAAAAACGTAAGCCGCAGGACGGTCGTGCCACAGCCATTGTAGACCGTATGGAGTACGATATCCGTGTATCCATACTTCCTACCGTGTACGGCGAGAAGGTGGTTATGCGTCTGACCCAGAAGAAGGGACTGACCAGGGACAAAAAGGAGCTGGGCTTCCCGGATGAGGAATTAGCAAAGTTTGATAAGATACTAAGCCATCCCAATGGCATTATCCTGGTAACCGGACCTACCGGTTCCGGTAAGTCTACCACATTGTACACCGCCTTAAGCGAGCTGAATGTGGAGGGCGTAAACATTATCACCGTAGAGGACCCTGTGGAGGCAAATATCAAGGGTATCAATCAGGTACAGACCAATGAAAAAGCGGGACTGACCTTCGCAAGTGCCCTTCGTTCCATCCTCCGTCAGGACCCGGATATCATCATGATCGGTGAGATCCGTGACCAGGAGACAGCGAGCATCGCGGTTAAGGCGGCGATTACCGGACACCTGGTAGTAAGTACCCTGCATACCAATTCCGCAGCCAGCACCATTACCCGTCTGGCGGATATGGGAGTGGAAAATTACCTGATCGCAGACTCTGTAGTAGGTATCATCGCACAGCGACTGGTACGCCGTATCTGCCCCAAGTGCGGTATCGATTCGGAGGCTACAGAGACAGAGAAGATCATCCTGGGCGTAGAGAATGTAAGCGGTCCGGTGAAGATTAAGAGAGCGGCTGTGGGCGGACAGTGTATGCACTGCGGCGGCAACGGCTACAGAGGCCGAGTGGGTGTATACGAGATTATGCCCATCACCTCCAAGCTTCGAAACCTGATCAGTGCGGGTACCCGTGCCGACGATATTGAGGCGGCAGCCCTGGAAGAGGGCATGAAGACCCTGCGTATGGCAGCTGCAGGCTATGCACTGCAGGGCATCACCACAATTGAAGAAGTAAAACGTATTACCTACTCCGATGATAATTAATGGAGTTGCTTGAGTTGAATAATCCGAAGGAGCCAATGACTTTATGGAATTAAATATCAAAAATATAGTAATGCTTGCGAAAGAGAAGGGCGCATCCGACGTACATATTACGGTAGGTGTGAAGCCGAAATGCCGTATCCGCGGCGTGCTGGTAGCGCTGGAGGAATTTGAGGTGCTGTATCCCCCTGCCACAAAGGTGCTGGTGGAATCCATGTTAAATACCACCAATCAGGCCATCTTTAATGAAAAGGGCGAGGCGGACTTCGCGTACTCCATTCCCGAGGTGGGACGCTTCCGTGTCAATGCATTCCATCAGAGAGGCTCCTGCGCAGCAGTTATCCGTATTGTAAATACGGTGATTCCGGATTCGGAGTCCCTGGGGATTCCCGGAAGCGTATTGGAACTGTGTAATAAGAAGAGAGGTCTGGTGCTGGTAACCGGTCCTACCGGTAGCGGTAAGTCCACCACACTGGCTTCCCTGATTGATATCATTAACCGACAGAAGGAAGTACATATTATTACCCTGGAGGACCCTATCGAGTACCTGCACAACCACAGCAAGGCGGTGGTAAACCAGAGAGAAATCGGTCTGGATACCCAGTCCTATGCAAATGCTCTCCGTGCAGCTCTCCGTGAGGACCCGGATATTATCCTGGTAGGAGAGATGCGTGACCTGGATACCATCTCTACCGCCATTACCGCAGCAGAGACCGGACACCTGGTATTCTCCACTCTGCATACCATCGGAGCAGCACCTACCATCGACCGTGTGATCGACGTATTCCCACCCCACCAGCAGACCCAGATCCGTGTCCAGCTGGCATCGGTACTGGAATCCGTTATCTCCCAGCAGCTGCTTCCTACCGCAGACCGGAAGGGTCGTGTAGCAGCCTTCGAGGTGATGCACGGTACCCCCGCAGTAAAGAATCTGATCCGTGAGGGCAAGACCCATCAGATCGAATCCATCATGCAGACCAGCAAGAAGTTCGGTATGCAGACCATGGATGATGCACTGTTTGATCTGTACATGAAGCATCGCATTGACGGTGCCCATGCACTGGAGTTCGCACAGAACTACGAAGAAATGCAGAAGAAGATTTACTAATCTATAGATATCGAAAGGATACGAAAAATGG
>CALYSH010000021.1 GCA_945485625.1 uncultured Lachnospiraceae bacterium
TCGGGAAAATAGGCAAGTTATTTGGTATAGTTATTTAGAAATCGGTGTACTAGTATCAGTATATCTTTTTTTTCGGAAATAGACAAGTGAAAGGTTTAGTGGTAAAATAAGACAGTAGATTATTTCGCAAAGGATAAAATGGGAGGGATACACAGTATGGATGAAAAGCGACAGGAGGATTTGGTACAGGAAGAAACTGTAGCAGAGGAAATCGCAGGACAGGAGAATCAAATAGATGTGATTGCAGCCCCGTCTGTATCTGCAGAGACGCCGCCGGAGGAAGCCGGGGCATTTGCACCCATAGTTCAGGCAGGAGAACAGATGCCGGATAAGAAGAGCAGATATTGTCCCATATCCGCATGGGGGTATTTTGGAATCTTTCTGCTGATGGCCATTCCGGTGATCGGATGGCTTCTTATAATCATTTGGGCCTGTGGTGGTTGTCGTAAGGTAAATAAGAGAAACATGGCGAGAGGTGTTTTGCTAAACTTCCTGCTTCAGGTGATTCTGATTGTGATAGCACTTGCGGTGGCAGGTACCTTCTGGGTGAAGTCCGGATTGAAGGATACCTTTACGGATATTCAAAGGATTGTGGAACAGATTGACATTCAGAAGCTTGGCAGTGCTGTACAGGAAATAGACCCTGAGACTATTGAGGCTCTTTCCAAGCTTCAGGATATGGATCCGGAGATATTGAATTGCCTTGTTCAGGTGTCGGAGAATATAGAGAACGATGGAGAGGGAGAGCCGGACAGTGCC
Organism: uncultured Lachnospiraceae bacterium; assembly: GCA_945485625.1. GTDB lineage: Bacteria > Bacillota > Clostridia > Lachnospirales > Lachnospiraceae > Acetatifactor. The sequence continues at coordinate 760 of CALYSH010000021.1, forward strand.
GGACTGATTGATGCCATCCAGAATATTCAGGGGTTGGACAGCCAGACTGTGAAAAAATATATGGAGGATCCTACCGTAAAGGAGTTTATGAATAATCCGGAGCTGCTGAAGAAGCTTCAAAGTCTGGAAGGCTTTCAGGAGGTAACCAGCATTGAGGATGTAAAGGAGCTGATTAACAAACTGGATGATCTGAGCGATGTTTTAGGTGATGAAAATAACAAGAAGCTACAGGAACTTATCAATAAGCTTAAGTAACAGGTAACAGCTGACACAGAGCTTTACCGAAAGAGGAAACGAATATGCAGGAGAAAAGCGGCGTATTGATTCAGAATGAGAAACAGGCCAATGTCGCAGTGGCCAAAATGATGCGTATAACCTTTGTGATTTTTACACTGGTTTATTTATTAAATGTGTTTGGTATCTTTGTGGTGGACATGAAAATCATGACTTTCGCGTATGTGCTCGGTTCGATTCTGCTGTGGATGCCTACCGTGCTTGTGTCTGTGCTGAAGCGGCAGGAGAGCTATGTGAAATATATTCTGATTACCTGTGCGGTAGTGTTTGTCGCCGTGGCAGCATCCACCCTGGGATACCATGTGGTGCTTCTGTATGTATATGCCATAGCGATTTCCAGCCTGTACTTTTCCAAGAAGCTGAACATTCTGACTGCCGCATTTTCGGTAGTAGGCGTGTCTCTGGGACAGTGGCTGAATTTTGTACTGGAAACCCTCCCGGATAAGAATTTCACGGAAACATACAAATTGTTTGTGTATGGTATTGTTCCGAGAGCCCTGATTCTGATTGCAATCGCGGCTATTTTCACCATGCTTGGTGAGAGGACAGCCAGGATGTTAAACAATCTGCTCAATGCAGAAGAGCAGGAAAAAATTATGAATGAGATGCAGATCATGCAGGAAAAGTCCAGACAGACCTCGGATGAACTGCTTAAGATGGTAAAACAGCTTTCTGTCATCACGGAAAGCTCTATGGAGGCAAACGGGCAGATTGCAGAGGAATCCGGCACCGTACTTCAGAGCTTTAGCAGGAATTCGGATGAAGTCACGGGTATGAACGAAAAGACCCAGGAAATTAACGCCCAGTTGATCGCACTTGGAAAGATGAACGGACAGATTGCTGAGCTGGCAAAGCAGATTATGGAGCGTACCAGGGACAATCAGACGAAAATGGATGATGCTACGAAGAGTATGGCACAGATTCACGAAAGTACCGGAGAGTGTAAGGATATTATCTGGGAGCTTGGAGAGAAATCCAAGGAGATTCTGAACATTATTGGTGTGATTACCGGTATTTCCAATCAGACCAATATTCTGTCCTTAAATGCTTCCATTGAGGCAGCCAGAGCGGGAGAGCAGGGCAAGGGCTTTGCGGTGGTAGCCGGTCAGATTCAGAAGCTGGCTGCCCAGACCAGAACGGCAGTGGAGGATATCGGAACGATTGTAACAGAGGCGGTTGAGTATACGGAAAAGGCTATGGGAGTCATGGACCAGAGCGTGGGCTTGACCAGGACCGGTATGGAGCGCATCGGTGAGGTGGGACAGACCACTGCCGCCATTACCGCCTCCAACAGCAGTATGCTGGAGCAAATTGTGGAAATGGATCGCACTGTGGAGTATATCAGGCAGCAGAGCTGTGAAGTGGCGCAGGGCATGGAACAGGTGAATGGGGATACAAAGAGCAATTACAGTGCCATTGAGCATGTGGCTGCAGCTACCCAGGAAAACAGTGCCGGTGTTACGGAGATTGAAAATATGGTGGAACGGATTAAGACATTGGCGTATCAGGCCGTTGAAGGAAATGAATAGACTCTATTTGCGTGATATTTTGTAGCATAGAGGAAAAATTGTGCGACGAGATATGGTTGAAGTGCAGTTGGTTATCATTTTATAATGAATGAGTACGAAATTTCAGATGTTTTGAAAATGGAGGCATTCTTATGGAACAATTAAGCATTCACTCAACCAAAGACAATGAAAAAATGTACCAGATTTTGGATAATCTTCTGCAAGCGGACAAGGAGTTTCAGATTATGATCACGGTTCCGTCCAAGAAGGACCAGGGAGAAGTACATGTGACACAAAAGGAACAGCCGAAGGAGCCTCCAAGAGATTTGGAACAGGATGTAACGGACATGATACATGAAATAGGCGTTCCTGCACATATCAAGGGGTATCAGTACCTGAGGGAGGCTATTATGATGTCAGTGGATGACTGCACGATGATCAGCTCCATTACCAAGATTCTGTACCCCACGATTGCCAAGCGTTTTCAGACTACCCCCAGCCGGGTGGAGAGGGCAATCCGACATGCCATTGAGGTGGCCTGGAGCAGAGGAAAGATGGAGACTCTGGATGCACTTTTCGGTTACACAATCGACACCGGAAAAGGAAAACCGACCAATTCGGAGTTCATCGCATTGATTGCGGACAAAATCAGGTTATCCTACCGGAGTTGAACAAAATTTGCTTTTCACAAAAGTTATTCTGATGTATAATAAACCATAGAAAAAAGCCCAGCCAGCCGTATTTGGCGAAAAAGGTGCCATGGAGGATTTCAAATGAAGAAAATACTGTTTGCAGCTTCAGAGGGTGTCCCATTTATCAAGACGGGAGGCCTTGCAGATGTGGTAGGTTCCCTGCCCAAATGTATTGACAAGAGATATTTTGATGTCAGAGTGATTCTTCCCAAATATGCCTGCATGAAGCAGGAAATGAAGGATAAGATGAAATATCTGACCCATTTCTACATGGATTATAATTGGAAGAATGTATATGTGGGTGTTTTAGAGTCTGTGGTGGATGATGTCCATTACTATTTTATTGATAACGAGTTTTATTTCAATGGACCGAAGCCATACGGTGATGATCCCCGCTTTGAAATTGAACGGTTTGCATTTTTCTCGAAAGCGGTTCTCTCTGCTTTGCCCCTGATTGGATTCCAGCCGGATATTGTGCATTGTCATGACTGGCAGACCGGCCTGATTCCGGTATATCTGAAGGAACGCTTCCGTGGGGATTTATTCTTCACCAGTATGAAATCCATTATCACCATCCATAACCTGAAGTTCCAGGGCAAGTGGGATGTGAAGACGGTGAAAGGGATTACCGGTCTGCCGGATTATTTCTTTACCGCAGACAAGCTGGAGGCATACAAAGATGCAAATCTGTTAAAGGGCGGCATTGTTTACGCAGACGCGGTTACAACAGTAAGTAATACCTATGCGGAAGAAATCAAAACACCCTTCTACGGAGAAGGTCTGGAGGGACTTCTTCAGGCAAGAAGTCATGACCTGAGAGGAATTGTAAACGGTATCGACTATACCGATTTCAATCCCGAGACGGATAAGTATATTGTAAAGCAGTATAATGCGGCAACCTTCCGTAAGGATAAGGTGAAGAATAAGCGTGCCCTTCAGGCAGAGCTGGGTCTGGTGCAGGATGACAGGAAGATGATGATTGGTCTGATTTCCCGACTGACAGATCAGAAGGGGCTTGACCTGATTGCGTATGTGATGGATGAGCTGTGCCGGGATGACATCCAGTTCGTAGTGCTGGGTACCGGCGAAGAACGCTATGAGAACATGTTCCGTCACTTTGACTGGAAGTACAAGGATAAGGTATCTGCAAATATTTACTATTCAGAAGCATTATCTCATAAGATATATGCCTCCTGTGATGCTTTCCTGATGCCTTCTCTGTTCGAGCCCTGCGGGTTGAGCCAGCTGATGAGTCTGCGGTACGGTACCTTGCCCATCGTCAGAGAGACCGGCGGATTAAAGGATACTGTACAACCTTACAATCAGTACGAAGGTACCGGCACCGGATTCAGCTTCCGCAATTACAATGCACATGAAATGCTGAATACCATTCGTTATGCAGAGCATATCTATTATGATAAGAAACGTGAGTGGAATAAGCTGGTTGACCGTGCTATGGCAGCAGACTTCTCCTGGAATGCTTCCGCATTGAAGTATCAGGAAATGTATGATTGGTTAATCGGTTAGTTACGGAATGGAAAAACAAAGGGTCAACAATAATTTTATAGCGCAGGCAGGTATTTTGGCAGCCGCGGGGATGGTCAGCCGAATCATCGGATTGTTATACACCAGCCCCCTGACTGCTGTCATCAGTGAACTGGGTCTTGGATTTTATCAGTCAGCATATGGTTTTTATACCATTGTACTTTTGATATCCTCCTATAGTATCCCTGCCGCGATTTCAAAGGTGATTGCAGGAAAACTGGCAGTGAAGGAATACCGGAATGCCCACAGGCTGTTCTACGGTGCATTGATTTATGTACTTGTGGTAGGCGGTGCGGCAAGTCTGTTCTTATTCTTCGGTGCCGGTCTTTTTGTGGAAAAAAGTGCCATTCCCGTGCTGAGGGCGTTTGCTCCCACTATCTTTGTTTACGGTATTCTGGGTGTTTTGCGAGGGTATTTTCAGGCACATAAGAGCATGGTACAGACCTCTGTATCCCAGATTCTGGAGCAGATTGCCAATGCAGTGGTCAGCGTGGGAGGAGCGGTTCTTCTGATACGAATGACCATGGGAAGCCTTGCTATGCCGGAGGGAGAGGCAGATCAGGTAAAGAGAGCTACCTTTGGCGCCATCGGAGGTGCCATGGGTACCGGCTTTGGTGTGTTGGTCGGGCTTTTGTTTATGCTGGGGATGTACGCATTAAATCGTAAGCTGATTTTGAAGAGAGTCCGGAGAGATACCCATGAACAGGTGGATTCCTATTTCTCCATTATGAAATCCATTACCCTGGTGGTAACGCCCTTCATTTTAAGTACTGCGGTGTATAATCTAAGCATGGCAGCCAATAATCTGATTTACAACAAAACACTGCCCGCCCTTCGATCCCTGGACAGTGTGGAGCGGTATTCCAACTGGGGGATTTTCAGCGGACAGTCCATGAAGGTTGCCAATATTCCAATTGCCTTTGCATCTGCTATGGCTACAGCCATGCTTCCGCTGGTAGCCCAGCTGGCAGCAGCAAAGAAATATGAAGATGCCAGAGAAAAAATTGCCAGTGCCATCAAAACTACCATGGTGATTTCCATTCCCTGTGCAGCGGGATTGTTTGCACTGGCGAAGCCGGTGATGTATTTTCTCTTCCCCCGAAGCGAAGAGGTGGTGACCATGGCAGCCCGGCTTTTGATGGTATTGTCCATCTCTGTGGTATTCTATGCACTTTCCACCCTGAACAGTCAGATCCTGCAGGGACTTGGGAAGCTGAATGCACCAATTATCAATGCGGCTATTGCCCTGGTAATCCAGACGGCGGCAGCATTGCTCCTACTGCTATATACGGATCTGGATTTGTACAGTATGGCTATTGTGAATACGTTGTATGCCGGTCTGATGTGTATATTGAATCAAGCATCTGTCAGAAGGACCATTGGGTATCGTCAGGAGATTGTACGTACCTTCCTGATTCCCACCCTGTGTGCAGTGATTATGGGTGTAGTGGCATGGGGTGTTTATGAGGGACTGCTTTTCCTGACAAAGTCCATGCGGCTGGCATTGATTCCGGCAGTGGGTGTGGCCATTCCGGTGTATTTTGTGCTTTTGATCCTACTGCGCGGAATGGATGAACAGGAGCTTCGGGGATTGCCCAAAGGGTATCTGCTGGTGAAGCTGGCAAAGAAGTGCAGACTGCTATAGGGTGTTTTAGTCCAGCTGAGTGATGCCGGAAATGTCCGGAGAAATCATCAGGGAGTAGTTGGTATAGTAGACTACAAAGCCGGGCTTGGCACCGTTTGGCTTTTTCACATGCTTTTTCTGGATATAGTCGATTTCCACCTTTTCCTGCTCACGACCCTTGGAGTAGTAAGCGGCTAACCTGCCTGCTTCTTCAAAGGTGGAATCGGGAAGCTCCTCCGGCCCCTTGGATTTTACCACCACATGGGAGCCGGGCATGCCTTTCGCGTGGAACCACCAATCGTTTCCGGTGGCAAAACGGAAGGTGAGTTCGTCATTCTGAAAATTATTTTTCCCTACATAAATATCATAACCGTCACTGCTTACATAGTGGAAGGGCCTGCTGGTCACTTTCACTTTTTTTGCGCTTACAGGTCCTTTGCGGCGAATGTATCCGCACTGGGTCATTTCTTCCTTAATCTCTACCAGATCCTCTTCCCGGATGGCAATGTCCAGGGCGGAGAGAATGGTCTCCAGGTGGTCGATTTCTGCCTTTACCTGCACCGTCAGCTCTTCCAAAGCCTCAAAGGTACGTTTTAGTTTACCGTATTTGTCAAAATAACGCTTCGCATTCTCTGTTGCCGAAAGGGTTGGATCCAGAGGAATGGTAATCATTTCATTGGTATAGTAATTTAAGGCCTCCAGTGCCCTGGCACCGGGCTTTGCATCATAGCCGTAGGTATTTAACAGCTCACCGTAGATGCGGTAGGTATCCCGCTTGGCGGTATCCTCCATCTGTTTCATCTGCAGGTCATATTTCTTCACATCACGCTCCAGAAGCATCTGTGCAATTCTCCGAAGATCCGCGGATTTCTGGCGAATCCGTGATACGGCATTTTTCTGGGCATAGTAGGTTTCCAAAAGCACGGACATGCTTTCATAGGGTGTCAGGGCAGCTTCGGGGTAAATGGTTAAGGGAACCGCCGCAAATTCTATGGGACGCCCTCCCTCATAGGCGATGCAGGGGGTAAAATTCCCCTGAGTAATCCGGTCAGTCAGGGTATTCACAGCCCGGTAAAGGGACCGGAAATCGGTCTGCTCAATGACGGTGGTGGGCAAATCGGAATCCACCCCGGCCTCAAAGCACAATTCCTGAGCCAGAACCGGAGAGATACCGGTGAAGCTGTTATAGATGGCTTTGTACAGAGATTGCGCCTTTCCGGTCAAAATCTGAACGAAGGAATCATAATCACAACAGAGTATTTCTGCCTTTTCCTGAGTGTTAGCTACAAAATAGGGCCTGCCGGGGAGAACCTCCCGGACACTGCTGACTGCGGCTGAAATGTGCTTGATGCTGTCAATGATCATGTGGTCACTGTTGCAGAAGATGATATTGCTATGTTTGCCCATAATTTCAATAATCAGCTCTTTGCGGCACAAATCCCCCATTTCGTCCAGATGCTCCAGTTCCATCTGGACAATGCGCTCCAGACCGGGCTGGCGAATGGCAATGACTCGGGCATTCTGCAGGTGCTTGCGCAGCAGCATACAGAAATTGGGTGCTGTCATGGGGCTTGGTTTGCTCTCGGCAGTCAGATAAATTAAGGGAAGAGAGGCGTCTGCAGAAAGAAACAGCTTCTTCTGGCCGTCCTTTGTTTTAAAGGTGAGCAGAAGCTCATCCTCCTCCGGTTGTGCAATTTTATATAAGCGGGAGCCTGCAAGCTCCTGATTTAATTCGTAAACAATGTTTGCTATGGTGACTCCGTCAAATGCCATGTGTGATACCTCCGTTTTTCAGCTACTATTCTATCAGAGAAAGCGTGGAAAAGGAATATGGTTTCGAAAGAAATCTGTTCTGCTTTGTGTATGAAGGCTATCTTTTCCGGTAAAAATATAGGCAATAAATATGTGAAGCCAGTATTGGTGAGAAAAAAGAGAGGAAAAGGATGAAGGATAAAGTATTTGGTGTATTGCAGCGGATCGGTCGAAGCTTCATGCTTCCCATTGCAATTCTGCCGGTGGCAGGACTTTTGCTGGGAGTGGGAAGCTCCTTTACCAATGAGACCATGATTACAACCTATGGCCTGGGACGGATACTGGGAGAGGGGACCCTGGTTCATGACCTTCTGGTCATCATGAATCGGGTGGGGAGTGCGGTTTTTGATAACCTGCCCTTACTCTTTGCAGTGGGGGTGGCAATCGGTATGGCGAAGAAGGAGAAGGAGGTAGCGGCCCTGTCGGCCGTAATTGCTTTCTTTGTCATGCATACAGCCATCAGTGCCATGCTCCTGAATCGCGGAGAAATAATGGAAAACGGGGAGATTGCCGAGAATGTCCTGGAGGGGACCATTGCTTCCGTCTGCGGAATCCAGACCCTGCAATTGGGGGTGTTTGGGGGCATTATTGTGGGCCTTGGAGTAGCGGCATTGCACAACCGGTTCTATAGAATAGTACTTCCAAATGCCCTGTCCTTTTTCGGCGGCACACGATTTGTACCGATTATCTCCACCATGGTTTATCTGTTTGTGGGGATATTGCTGTACTTTATCTGGCCCGGAATTCAGACCGGAATCTATGCGCTGGGCAGTCTGGTGACAGGAAGCGGATACCTGGGCACATTGCTGTTCGGACTGATCAAACGGGCACTGATTCCCTTTGGCCTGCACCATGTGTTCTACATGCCCTTCTGGCAGACAGCGGTAGGCGGGACTGCGGAAATCGCCGGACAGCTTGTGCAGGGCGGACAGAATATTTTCTTTGCGGAGCTGGCGGATTCTGCCAATATTGCGCATTTCAGTGCGGATGCCACCAGATATTTTTCGGGGGAATTCATCTTTATGATCTTCGGCCTTCCCGGAGCGGCACTGGCCATGTATCACTGTGCCAAGCCGGAAAAAAAGAAAAAAGCCGGGGGGTTATTTCTTTCCGCGGCACTGGCCTGTATGCTGACCGGTATTACGGAGCCACTGGAGTTTTCCTTTTTGTTCGTGGCGCCCGCCCTGTTCGCTGTTCAGGTGATTCTGGCCGGTACTGCCTATATGATCGCCCATATGCTGGATATCGCAGTGGGTCTGACCTTTTCCGGCGGTTTGCTGGATCTTGTTCTGTTCGGAGCCCTGCAGGGGAATGAAAAGACCGGGTGGCTTCGAATCCTGCCGGTGGGAATCCTGTACTTCTTCTTATACTATTTTATCTTTCGGTTTCTGATCAAAAAAAGAGATTATAAAACACCCGGAAGAGAGGAGGACGCTTCTGAGACAAAGCTGTACACAAGAGCGGATGTGAATGCGCGAAAGGAGAACGAAAAGGCTGAAGCTGCCGGGGAAAGCCGGGAGGATTCGGTCAGTGAAGGAATTGTCAGAGGGCTGGGCGGCAAAGCCAATATCAGCGATGTGGACTGTTGCGCCACCAGACTCCGGTGCAGTGTCCTGGATGCAAAGCTGGTGGATGATGCTTTGTTAAAATCCACCGGAGCCTCGGGAGTGATTCATAAGGGGAACGGGGTGCAGATTATTTACGGTCCCCAGGTCACCCTAATCAAATCGAAGCTGGAGGAGTATCTGGAGAATGCTTTGGAGCAGGGAGCAAATCCGAAGGAGGTGGCGGAACAGAAGGAAACCGGTATTGTCATTTCCAGCCCCATGAAGGGAATCGCAGCGGGGCTTTCTGCCGCACCGGATGAAGCCTTCGCGGAAGGAATGATGGGAGACGGTGCCGTGGTTACGCCGGTTGATCCCATTGTGAGGGCACCGGAGGATGGAGAGGTCAGTTTTGTGTTTGATACGAAGCACGCGATTGGCTTTGAGACGGATTCCGGCATTCAGCTGTTGATTCATGTGGGAATCGATACGGTGAAGTTAAACGGGGAAGGCTTTGAGGTATATGTGGAGAACGGACAGAAGGTACAAAAAGGGGAGCCTTTGATGAAACTGGATTTGTCCTATCTGAAGGAGAATGCTCCTTCCCTTGTCTCCCCCATTGTATGCACGGAGCTTCCGGAGAACCGGAGCGTACGACTGTTAAAGGAAGGAGAAATCGAAGCAGGGGAAGCATTGTTTGTAGTGGAGTAGGGGACCGCCGAAAGGCACTACTCAATAGAAAGATGAATAAAAATTTCAAAGCCCCGGGGAAAACTGGGGCTCTTTTCATGCAAAACTGCAATTAGATATGGAAAAACCGGAAAAGAAAGGTCCCCCAGGAAATGCTTGACGCGGGTTTTGATTGATCTTATAATAAAATGGATTGCGTAGAGGTATATCAATGGGGGATTCCTATGATAAAGAGTATGACCGGTTTCGGCCGTTATGAGGTCGCAGAGAATAACAGGAAAATTACAGTGGAAATGAAGTCGGTGAATCATCGGTATCTGGATGTGAATATCAAGATGCCGAAGAAGCTGAATTTCTTTGAGTCTTCCATCCGCGCGGAGTTAAAGAATTATATTTCCCGCGGTAAAGTGGATGTGTTTATTACTTATGAGGACCTGTCTGAGAATCAGACCAGTGTCCGCTATAATAAGGAGCTCGCTTCCGAATATCTGACCTATCTTCGTCAGATGGCGGCAGATTTTGGACTGGATGATGATATCCGCGTGTCCACTCTGTCCAAATACCCGGAGGTACTGACCATGGAAGAAATCAGTGAGGATGAGGACGAGCTCTGGCAGGAACTGAAGAAGGCTGTGGATGGTGCGGCAGAGATGTTTGTGCAGTCCCGTGTGGTAGAGGGCGAGCAGCTGAAGAATGACCTGTTGGAGAAGCTGGACGGAATGCTAAAGCTGGTTGACTTTGTGGCAGAGCGTTCGCCCCAGCTGGTAAACGAATATCGTCAGAAGCTGGAGGACAAGGTAAGGGAGCTTTTGGGCGACAATACCGTGGACGAGAGCAGGCTGCTGACAGAGGTTACTATTTTTGCAGATAAAATCTGTGTGGATGAAGAAATTGTACGTCTGAGAAGCCATATTGAGACTACCAAAAACTCCCTGGAGGCAGGCGGCAGCATCGGACGGAAGCTGGATTTCATCGCGCAGGAGATGAACCGTGAGGCAAATACCACGTTGTCCAAGGCCAATGAC
>CALYSH010000022.1 GCA_945485625.1 uncultured Lachnospiraceae bacterium
CCCCCGTCAATGAAGAGGCGTTGAAGCAGATTCATGAAAAGACCCTGGATACGGACCCGATATATGTGGTATTTACCTCCGGCTCCACCGGAATTCCCAAGGGTGTTGTGGCCAACCATCGTTCCGTATTGGACTACATTGCCCAGCTTTCCGATGTGCTGGGATTCGATGAAACCACCGTGTTTGGAAACCAGACTCCCCTGTACTTTGATGCCTGCTTAAAGGAGCTGTATCCGACCCTGAAGTATGGAGCGACCACCTATTTGATTCCGAAGGAATTGTTCATGCTTCCCGTGAAGCTGGTAGAGTATTTAAATGAGTATCAAATCAATACCATCTGCTGGGTGGTATCCGCATTGACCATGATTTCAGCCTTCAATACCTTTAAGACCATTGTGCCAAAGTATTTGAAGAACATCGCTTTTGGCAGTGAGGTATTTCCAATCAAGCAGTACAAGCGCTGGAAGGAGGTGCTGCCCCAGGCACGGTTTACCAATCTGTACGGACCCACCGAGGGAACCGGTATGTGCTGTTACTACAGAATGGAGCGGGAATTGGGAGCGGACGAGGCCATTCCCATCGGACAGCCCTTCTTCAATACCGAGATTCTGCTCTTGACCGATGAGAACTGTCTGGCAGGTGAGGGAGAAGTGGGCGAGATTTGTATCCGCGGCACGTCCCTGACCATGGGGTATTACAATAATTTTGAAAAGACCAATGAGGTGTTTGTGCAGAATCCCCTGAATACTGCCTATCCGGAGCTGATTTACCGAACCGGTGATCTGGGACGATATAACGAGCATGGAGAGCTGGTGTTTGTATCCCGCAAGGATTACCAGATTAAGCACATGGGACATCGTATTGAGCTGGGAGAGATTGAAGCCAATGTAAATATGCTGGAGGAAATCAAAATTTCCGGTTGCGTTTATGATGATACGAAGGGTAAAATTGTACTGTATTATGTAGGGGATTTGGATGAGAAGGAATTAACGGCCAGATTAAAGGGAAGTCTCCCCCGATATATGCTTCCCAACAGTATCCGGAAGCTGGAGCAGATGCCCTTTACCGCCAATGGCAAGATTGATAGAGTAACTTTGAAGAAGAATATTTAAGGAGAGAAGAGTTATGGAAACATTATTGGAGATTTTAAGCGATTTGCATCCCGATGTGGATTTTGAGACAGAGGATAGATTGATTGATGATAAGATTCTGGATTCCTTTGATATTATTTCAATTATCTCAGAGGTGGCGGATCAGTTTGATGTAACCATTTCCGCAGAGTATATTGTGCCTGAGAATTTCAATTCCGCAGAGGCATTGTATGATCTGATTCAGAAGCTGGAAGACGAGGATTAATATGTTATTTACTTCTTACGGATTTATCGGATTTCTTGCAGTTCTGTTTTTACTGTATTATCTGATACCCGCAAAATATCAATGGATGCTTTTGTTGGCAGCCAGCTACCTGTTCTATTGGTTTGCCAATCCGGTGTATCTGTTGTACATCTGTGTGACAACAGTGAGTACCTGGTTTATCGGCAGGAGGATAGAAGCGGTCCGAAGCGTCCAAAGCGCCTATTTGGCGGAGCATAAGCAGGAGCTGGACAAGGAAGCGAAGAAGAGCTATAAGGCTCTGATGAAGAAGAAAACCTGGCACCTGCTTTTGGCGTGCCTGTTTTTCAATCTGGGTATTCTTGCTGTGGTGAAGTACACCAATTTTGTGATCTCCAATGTGAATGCGGTGATTTATGCCATCGGAGCAGGACAGCCGCTTTCTTTTGTGAATATTATTGTGCCTTTGGGTATCTCCTTTTATACCTTCCAGGCCATGGGGTATATTATTGATGTGTATCGGGGAACCGTAAAGGCACAGGACAATCTGTTCCGGTTTGCCCTCTTTGTATCCTTTTTTCCCCAGCTGGTACAGGGACCCATCAGTCGGTATGGTGATCTGTCCGAATCCTTATTTGCAGAGCATCCCAGGGACTGGAGCACCATCAGTCTGGGTCTGCAGAGAATGCTTTGGGGTTACTTCAAAAAGCTGGTGATTGCGGACCGCATGTTAATCGGTGTAAATACCCTGATTCAGAATCCGGATACCTATTATGGAGCCTACGCATTTCTGGGTATGTTGTTCTATGCCTTGGAGCTGTATGCGGACTTTACGGGCGGTATTGACATTACCATCGGTATTGCCCAGGTGCTGGGCGTGAAGGTGACCGAGAACTTTAACAGACCTTATTTTTCAAAGAGCATCAAGGAATATTGGAACCGCTGGCATATGACCATGGGGTCCTGGTTTACGGATTATATTTTCTATCCCATTTCCGTATGTAAGCCCATGCTGAAGCTGTCCAAGGCATCCCGAAAGGCCTTGGGGGAAACCATCGGTAAGAGGGTACCGATTTATCTTTCCTCCTTCGTGGTATGGTTTGCCACCGGTATCTGGCACGGAGCCAGCTGGAACTTTATTGCATGGGGACTTGGAAACTGGGTGGTGATTATGATTTCCCAGGAGCTGGAGCCTTTGTATCAGAGGTTCCACAACCGGTTCCATGTACGGGGAAGCTTCTTTTTCCGTCTGTTCCAGGTGATTCGTACCGTACTGTTGATGAGCTGTCTGCGTATGTTTGACTGTTACCGGGATGTGCCTCTTACCTTCCGGATGTTTGGAAGTATGTTTACCGGGGGGAATTGGAAGGAGCTGCTGAACGGCTCTTTGCTGCAGCTTGGTCTGACGCTGACCGATTATCGTATTCTGTTCTTCGGGCTGGTGCTTTTGATTGCAGTCAGTCTGATTCAGCGAACCGGCAGTGTACGGGAGAAGATTCGCAAGCTTCCTTACTGGGGACGTTTCCTCCTTTGGTACGGCTTGTTTTTATGTGTGTTGCTGATGGGTGCATATGGTGTGGGCTATGATGCCAGCCAGTTCATCTACAATCAGTTTTAATATTTGAGGGAAGATTTCATGAAGAAGAAAGGGTTCAAAGTGGTTCTCACTTTGGTGATTCTCGTGGGGAGTCTTTGGCTGCTGCAACGCCTGTTAATGCCCAAGTATGTCACCGGTGTGGTGGAAGGAGCATTGATCGCGGAGTATTATCCGGAAGAAAAGAACCACGATGTCATCTTTATTGGAGACTGCGAAGTATATGAAAATTTTTCTCCCCAAATTTTGTGGGAGGAATATGGAATCAACAGTTTTATTCGAGGGAGCGCCCAACAGTTAATCTGGCAGTCCTATTATCTGCTGGAGGACACCCTTCGATATGAAACACCCAAGGTTGTGGTGTTTAATGTATTGTCCATGAAGTATAATGAGCCCCAGAAGGAGGCCTACAACCGTATGACTCTGGAGGGAATGAGGTGGTCCATGTCCAAGGTGAATGCCATTAAGGCTTCCGTTACGGAGCAGGAACAGTTCCTGGATTACGTATTCCCCATCCTCCGGTATCATTCCAGATGGAGTGAGATCAAAGGGGATGATTTCAGATATATGTTTGACACAAAGAAGGTTTCCCATAACGGATATTACATGCGGGTGGATGTAAAGCCTGCGGGAACCATTCCGGACCCCAAACCTCTGGCGGATTATCGCTTTGGGGAGAATGCCTATGCTTATCTGGATCGCATGACTGCTCTTTGCAAAGAGAAGGGGATTCAGCTGGTATTGATCAAGGCACCCAGTCTGTATCCGCACTGGTATGATGAGTGGGAAGAGCAGATGGAGGAATATGCAGAGGAAAATGATCTGCTGTATATTAATTTCCTGGACCTGATTGATGAAGTCGGACTTGATTTTCAAACAGATACCTATGATGGGGGACTTCACCTGAATCTGTCCGGTGCGGAGAAATTAAGCCGGTATTTCGGAACACTATTAACGGAGCAGACGGAGGTATCCGACCGCAGGGGGGAAGAAGCTCTGCAGAGGACCTGGGCAGAGAAGAGAACGGCTTATGATGCCGAGATTGCATATCAGAAAGAAAAATATCAAATAGAGAAGTAATGGAGGAAGAGAGAGTATGAAAAAGAAAATTGTTTTGGGATTGGCTGTGGCACTCAGCCTGGTATGTCTTGCGGGCTGCGGTGGAGAGAAAAAGACCATTAACGGGGATGTGCAGACTCCCGGCCAGACGCAGGAGAGCAAAGAGACAGAGTCCCAGCAGGCAAACCGGAAGGGTTATGTATTCAAGTCCGGTTCTGCTGTTATCGAAATCGATGGGGATATGGCGCCGGTGGCAGCAGCCCTGGGTGAGCCGGTAAGCTACTTTGAGGCAGCAAGCTGTGCCTTTGAAGGACTGGACAAGACCTATACCTATGCCGGCTTTGTGGTAGAAACCTATCCCAAGAATGACAAGGACCTGGTGTCCTCTATTGTCATCAAGGACGATTCCGTGAAAACTCCGGAGGGCGTTACCGTGGGAAGCACCAGGGATGAGATGATTGCTGCATACGGTGAGAATTACGCAGAGGAAGCAGGGATGCTGGTGTATGCAAAGGATGGGATGAAGCTGATGTTCCTGTTAAAGAATGACATGGTAAGCTCCATTCAGTATACATCCACTGTACTGTCGGAATAAATCATTCCCTTTTGAAAAGGACTCCAATCACAAAGCTTGACTGGAGTCCTTTTTTGTGAGAGAAATCTGAGAATACATCAAATATTTTTTACTATAAATCATTGGAAAATTATGATACAATAGTAAAATGATACCAGAGTCAAAAGTTCAAATAGGCGTTCGTGCCCGCACGAAAAGACGTTTGAACTTGGGCCTCGTTGGTACCAGTTGAGGACAAAAGACCGTTTGACCTCAACAGCATAGAAAAAGAATCATGCTGCAAAAGCACATGGATATGGCAGGGAAAAGATTTCCCCATGCCATGAAAGAAGGAGTTTTATGAAAAAGAAGGTATTATGTCAATTGCTTGCCGCGTTGTCTCTAAGCCTGGCATTGACCGGCTGTGGTCAGACTCCGTCCCAACCGACGGTATCCGATGAGACAACTCAGAGCATGGAGGAAAGCAGTGAGGAGGATTCACAACCTTCAGAGAGTGAATCCGTTCCGGAGCAGACAGAGCAGAGTAGGAACGAAGAATCCACCGAGGAGAGCAAACAGGAGGAAGAGATGAAAGAAGGCTTTGATATTACCACAAAATGTCCCATGTCATATCTGGAAGAGAATTCAAAGAATGCAGGAGAGCTGGTGCGCACCACTTATTATTCCACCACCTGCGAAAAGGACAGAAATGTAAATATTCTTCTTCCCAAGGGTTATTCGGAGGAGAAGACCTATCCTGTATTGTACCTGCTGCATGGTATTTTCGGTGATCAGAATACCATGCTGGATACCAGACATGTCATCCGCAATATGATTGCAGATCAGACGGCGGAAGAGATGATTGTAGTCTATCCTTATATGTATGCCAGCAAGACCCAGGATGCATGTACTGCCATTGATGAGAAGAATGTTGCGGCATATGATAACTTTATCAACGACCTGGTAACCGATTTAATGCCTTTTATGAAGGAGAACTATTCCATCAGGGAAGGAAAGGAGAATACCGCTATCATGGGCTTTTCCATGGGTGGACGGGAATCCCTTGCAATCGGTCTCCAGCGTCCGGATCTGTTTGGATATGTATGTGCCATTGCACCGGCTCCCGGACTGGTGCCGGGGAAGGACTGGGCCATGTCCCATCCAGGGCAGTTTAAAGAGGAGGAAGTGAAATTTGATGAGGAGAAGCCCTTCTTCATCTTCCTTTGCTGCGGTACCAGCGATAAGACCGTAGGCACCTTCCCCAAGAGCTATCATGAACTGTTTGAGAAAAATCAGGTAGAGCATACCTGGTGGGAGATTCCCGGCTCCGATCACGGTGACCCGGCTATCTCCAGCGGAGTCTATAATTTCTGTAAATACATATTTAAGGAGGAAGAAGGAAATGAGTAATCCGAACATGGGGTTTTTGCCGCCTCTGGGATGGAATTCCTGGAATACCTTTACCTGGGATATCAACGAAGAGCTGATCAGACAGGTGGCAGATGTTTTTGTAGAGCAGGGATATAAGGATGCCGGTTATGAGTACATCGTAATCGATGACTGCTGGAGCCTTCGTGAGAGGGATGAGCAGGGAAGACTGGTTCCTGATCCCGCGAAATTCCCCAGTGGAATGAAGGCACTGGCTGACTACATTCATTCCAAAGGATTGAAGTTTGGTATGTACTCCTGTGCGGGTACCCATACCTGTGCCGGTTACCCGGGCAGCTTCGAGCATGAGTTCCAGGATGCAAAGCAGTTTGCTGAGTGGGAGGTGGACTACTTAAAGTATGATTATTGCTTCAAGCCCCGCAGTATGGAGGGCGAGCTTTTATACAGACGGATGGGCCTTGCATTGAAGAACTGCGGAAGAGATATTCTGTTCTCCGCATGTAACTGGGGACAGGACGAGGTGCATGGCTGGATTCGCTCCGCAGGTGCACATATGTACCGCTCCACCGGAGATATCCAGGATAATTGGGAGTCCATTAAGAGACTGGCCATTTCCCAGCTGGATAAGGCTGCTTATACCGGAAATTACTGTCACAACGATATGGATATGCTGGTGGTAGGTATGCACGGCGGAAGCAATAACGATTTCATAGGTACCGTAGGCGGATGTACCGATGTACAGTATAAGACCCATTTCAGCCTCTGGAGTATGATGGGTTCTCCTCTGATGATTGGTTGTGACATCCGTAAGGCAAATGATACCATTAAGGATATTCTGCAGAATAAGGATATTCTGGCAATCAATCAGGACAGAGAAGCAAGGGGAGTGTATGTGCTTCATCCCGAACCCCACTGGTTCCATGGACAGGAGTGCTACATGCTGGTGAAGGTATTGGCAGACGGTGATCTGGCAATCGGATTCTTCAACTTAAGTGACAGTAAGAGAGAGCTGCCCCTGATGTTCTGGGATTTGGGCTTGTCCATTGGGTCCGGTAAGAAGCTGTCCTTGTATGACTGCTGGGAGCATAAGGATCTGGGGGTATTCACCGAGCGTTTTGCACCTACCGTGGATGCCCATGACTGTCTCGTTGTAAGAGGAAAACTGGTATAATGCAGGAAACAGGAGTAAATCCGGATGTTTGCTATCAGTGCGGCGCGAAGCTGATGGCGGACGATAAGGCGATTTATATGAAGCTGGTGTCCCGAGGTGCCACAAGCTTTCTGTGCATGGATTGTCTGGCGGTGAAGCTTGGATGTACCAGGGCCGCTTTAGAGGAGCGGGTGCGCTACTTTCGGGAATCCGGGAATTGTGTGCTGTTTCGGTGATTTCGCAAGCAAAGCGGTACAATGCCGGAATATTGGAATAAACTGAAAACGGAGAGGAAATATATGCTGGGCGTATGGAAGCAAACAGACCGAAGGATCACGAGGACAGAACGAAGGGAGAATCGGCTTTATTTGTATTCCGACGCCCTCTCTTTTCGACTGGAGCCGAAAACCGAAGGAATATTGAGAGTTACGGTGACAAAAAGGGATTCATTTTCCGTGAATGAAACACCGGGTATTGTGTTGGAGGAGGTGTTGTCCGACTGGTCCTTTACAGAGACGGAGCGTGAAATCGTACTTCGTATGCCGAAGCTTTCCCTGGTGGTGAATCGGGAGACAGCAGCATTTACCTATCTGGATAATGAGGGAAATGTTCTGCTTAAGGAGCGGGAGCATAATGCCAAGGAGCTGGAGGAATTCACTTCTTATCAGCTGGTGCAGGACGGTTCTCTTAAGAAGGAAATCATTGAAACCGCCGATGGGAAGAAGGAGCGAATCCGGGCTGCGGAGAAACGGGAGGCTGGTACACTGTATCATACTCGTTTGAATCTGTGCTTTCAGGAGAAGGAAAGACTTTACGGTCTGGGCCAGCAGGAGGAGGGCTTCTTAAATCTGCGGGGGAAGACGGTGTATGTACATCAGGCCAACCGAAAGATTGCGATTCCCATGCTGGTTTCTACTAAGGGGTATGGGTTACTCATGAACACCTACAGCCCTATGATTTTCCGGGAGGATGCATATGGGACCTATCTGTCCACACAGGCAGACCGGGAGATGGATTATTTCTTCATTCAAGGAGAGAATCCCCGCGGAGTCATTGCAGGATACCGTCAGCTTACCGGAAAAGCCTGTATGCTGCCCCGGTGGGCTTATGGGTATATTCAGTCCCAGGAACGATATGAAACCCAGGAAGAGATTTTGCAGGTGGCAAGGGAGTACAAGGACAGGAATCTTGGCCTGGACGGAATCGTGCTGGACTGGATGTCCTGGGAGGATGGACAGTGGGGACAGAAGTCCTTTGATCCCGGGCGGTTCCCCAATCCCACAGAGATGATTGACAAGCTTCATGAAATGGGTGTGCATTTCATGATATCCATCTGGCCCAACATGGATCCCTGTTGTGCCAATTATAAGGAGTTTGAAGAAGCCGGACTGTTATTGCCCGGCAGCAATGTATACAATGCCTTTGAACAGGCCGGAAGAGAGCTTTATTGGAAACAGGTGGAGGAGAAGCTGTTCTGCCATGGCGTGGATGCCTGGTGGTGCGATTCCAGTGAGCCCTATACGCCGGAATGGAGCCATCTGTGCAGAAGAGACCCGGCGGAACTGTACGGAGAGTACTGCAGCCAGGTGGCAAACTACATTCCGGAATGGCAGACCAATGCCTTTTCCTTATACCATGCCCGGGCTCTTTATGAGGGTCAGAGAGCGGCATGTGAGCAGGATGGAGTAGGTAAGAGAGTGTTCAATCTCACCAGAAGTGCCTATACCGGGCAGCAGCGATACGGAACCGTGCTCTGGTCCGGAGATACCTCTGCGTCCTGGGATACTCTGCGGAAGCAGATTGCTGCGGGATTGTCCTTCTGCGCCAGCGGATTGCCTTACTGGACCGCAGACATCGGCGCATTCTTTGTAAAGACCGGGGAACAGTGGTATTGGGATGGGGAGTACCCGGAGGCAGAAAAAGACCTGGGATATCAGGAACTGTTTGTACGCTGGTATCAGTGGGGATGCTTCTTACCCTTATTCCGCGGACATGGTACGGACTGCAGACGGGAGCTTTGGACCTTTGGAAAGGAAGATCCTGCAATCTACCATGCGTTGGTAGAGACCAATCATCTGCGTTATCGGTTATTGCCATATATTTATTCTTTGGCGGGTGCGGTCTGGAGAGAGGATGCATCCTTTATGGAAATGCTGGCCTTTGCCTTTCCGGAGGATGAAGAGGCCCTGGAAATCAACGACCAGTATCTGTTCGGAGAGAGTATCCTGGTATGCCCCGTAACGGAAGCCATGTATTATGAAAAGAATTCGGTACCGAAGATGGATTGTCCGAGGACACGAAGGGTATATCTGCCCGCAGGAGAGGACTGGTATGATTTTTATACCAATCGACGCTTTACCGGTGGTCAGTGGGTGGAAGCGGATGCCGAGCTGAGTAAGATTCCCTTATTTGTGAAGGCAGGCTCTGTCATTCCCATGCAAAATATGGATGAAAATAGCTCGAAATGCAAGAATACTGTCATTTATGTATATCCCGGAAAGGATTGCAGGTATCTTTTCTATGAGGATGCCGGGGATGGATATGCATATGAAC
Organism: uncultured Lachnospiraceae bacterium; assembly: GCA_945485625.1. Taxonomy (GTDB): domain Bacteria; phylum Bacillota; class Clostridia; order Lachnospirales; family Lachnospiraceae; genus Acetatifactor. The sequence continues at coordinate 9,631 of CALYSH010000022.1, forward strand.
AGGGGGATTATAAGCTGACGGAATTTCGATGGAGTGAGGAAAACAGGAGTTTGACTCATGAAATCATTCATACACCCCGAACAGAGGATTTTGCAAGTAATATTGCAGAAATTCGTGTAATTTGCTAAGAAAGGATACGCGATTTCCGTGTTACAAAAGAAAAGATGAAACGAGTACATTGGCTGATGGCTTCTGCGGCTCTTCTGATGACCTTTTTATGGGGAGGGTGCGGAGGCCGGGGACCGCAAATCTCCGATGAGGAATCTATGGGGAGACTTCCCTCCGTGTTGACCAAGACAGATACAATAGAGACTTCAGAGGAAACGATACAGGAGATACAGGAGGTTCTTTCGTCTGCCCCTCGGGTGGAGATTACCGAGGAAAGCACCAAAGAAAGCGCCGGGGATATCGTGGAAGAAGTGGAGAAGGAACCGGATCCGGAAGAAGTTTTATATGAGGCATTGTTTGACTGGAAGAACCGTATCACCATCGAACTGGAGATAGAGGATACCGAACTCAATAAGCTGCAGAAGGATTATGAGAAATATCATGGGATGGGTTCCAAATCTCCCATATACCGGGTTTGTAAGAGCTTCAAACTGACGGTAGGGGAGGAAATCTACGAGCTGGAAGAGGTGGGAGTTCGCCCCAAAGGAAATTATTCCCGGAAGAATATCTACAATCCGGAGACCGGGGTGCCCGGTCTGATGCATTATCGTTTCAGTTTCGACGAAACCTTTGAAGATGAGGCTTATTACGGAGCGGATGCAAAGACCTGGGAGGATAAGAAGGAGCGGAAAGAGAGAAAGAATCGTACCCTTGCTTCTCTCAAGGGCCTGGAGGTCCGGTTTAACGCGAATTACGATGATACCCATATTCGTGAGATTTACAATGCGAAATTTTTTGAGGAGCAGGGGCTGCTTGCACAGAAATGTAATCTGTGTCAGCTCATTGTGAACGGAAACAATTATGGTGTGTTTATTGTATATGAGCCCATCGATGAGCTGTTTATTGAGCACCATTTGCCGGAAGAGGATTGGGGCGGTGATTTGTATAAATGCGGTGCGATCCGTTATGTATCCCAGGCCACCTATTTGTTGAAAACCGCTTCCTATGGCATTAAGAATGAGGATGAGAAGAAGTTTTACAATTATGATTTAAAGACCAACAAGAAGTCCTCCGCCCATGAAGCATTGTTAACCCTTCTGAAAATCGTCAATCAAAAGGACCTGACGGCAGAACAGCTGGAGTCCGTGGTGGATATGGATTATTTTGCAAAGTTTATGGCAGCAGGATATTTTACCGGAAATCCGGATGATTATCGCAATAATTACAACAATCACTATCTGTATTTCCTGAAGAGCAGCGGGAAGGCGGTTTTCATTCCATATGACTGCGACCGGTGTTTCGGTGTTACCTTTGAATGGAATGCGGACGGTACCGGTTTATCACAGAATTCGCCCTTCTCCGAATTTGCCCTGGGGAAGAAGAACGAACAGCAGAATCCCATTACCCGAAGCTGCGTCTTGAAGGATAGTCTGTTCTTTGAGAAATATGTACAGGCATTGAAGGAAGTGGGAAAAAGCCCCAGCCTGTCCAATGAACCCTTTGTGGAATTCTATGAGATGATGAAAAAGCAATATGAG
>CALYSH010000023.1 GCA_945485625.1 uncultured Lachnospiraceae bacterium
TGAATGTCTCTTCATATGCTTTTTTCTTTTCTCTCACCATACCGGATACACCATATTCTGTTTCAAAGGGCTCTGTTTTCAAATGCTCCTCATGGCTTTCCCGAATTCCATATGTAATAAAAAGGAAAACTGCCGTTGCGATCATGGTAAAAAGTGCCAGCAGGCCCAGACCTGCTGCCAATGCCTCAGATATGTTTCCGATATGACCATCTGCCAGACCGCTCAGCACAATAAGAAGCGCAGGGCTTAGAATACAGAGCAATACGCCATTGGCAATCACCGGGGCTCCTTTTCTGTTGCTTTCCAGAAATTCATTAGCCTCCTCCATGGATACCCGTCGAATGGTCCCCGCCTCACCGGAAACCGTAACCGGTGCCGAAGGCTCAGAGGGCTCCATCTCATCCTTTAATAAGTAATCCGTGCTCACTCCAAAAAGCTCCGCCAATTGAATAATTTTCTGAAGATCAGGAATCGATCCGGCACTCTCCCACTTGGAAACCGCCTGTCTGGATACCCCAAGCTGATCTGCCAGTTCCTCCTGGGACCAACCGTTTCTTTTTCTCTCTTCAATAATCTTGTCAGCAAGTATCATGTTCCTATCCTCCTGTGTTTGCTTTCGTTTACAGGCCTTATCCTACCTATTTTCGCAGTTGCATACCACCAAGTGGGGCTTGCAATTTGTCAATCCGGGGTTGCAATCAGCATAAAAAAGAAGCATTCCTGGTGGAACGCTTCTTTTTTTTATTTCTTTCCGGTAACCTTTTCTCTGTTCTTCTTTTCACCGATATCCAGACTGCCGCCAATAAACAGGCTGACCAGAATACCGATACCCATACCTACCTTCGGGTCATCAAATACCAGGGTCAGTATCATTCCGATTGTAATACCGATAAACAAATACAGGCCGGTCCAGGAAGTCTTTTGTTTCTTGATGGAATAGAATTCCCGGAAACGGTCTCCCTCCCGAAGAACAAAACGCGCTTTATTCAGTGCGTGTACACACCGGTCATTGGTATGGGTGGTTTCTGCGGTGACCTCATAAATATTTCCAAAGCTAAACGCCCAATCTACCATGGCGCGAAGCACATCGGTTCCGTAGCCCTTATTCTGATACTCCGGCTGGATATGAAGCTGAATCGGAATGGTTCCGTACTCCTTTTCTCCCGCAAAGGATACTGTACCAATCTGATTCTTTTCTCCCTTTCGCAGGGTAACGTTCCAATCCTTCTCCCACAAATCATTTTCATCAGAAGGTGTTATAATCAAATTCGGTGTTTTCACTATTTTCTGCATAATATGTCCTCTCTAATCCAAATCACAGAACGACATGTATATTGTAGCACATCCGGGGCGTATCAGGCAAGCTTTATCCCTATGATTCCTTATCTTATCACATATCATCTTTTACAGATAGATATTAATTATGCATAATAAAGCCGGTTATCGTGCAACCGTCTCAAAAATATGAATCACCTCACTGCCAGCCTTTACGAAGGCAATAAACCGGTCAATAGGGGCTTGGCAGGTAATCCAGCATCCGCCTTGATGTATCTCTTTCGTATTGACATCCTGCCAGCTGCCCTCCGGCAGGTACACCTTCCGCACGGTACAACCCTGCTCCGTAATGGGAGCAAACAGGATTTCCCCACCGAACATATACTGGTCATCCAGCTCGTAGCAGACCGGATCTTGGTAATAATCAAAGAACATGGGACGCATAATGGGCTTCCCTTCCCCGGACGCAAGTTCCATGTAATGACAGATATATGGCTTCAATCGTTCCCGCAGCCGAATCAGATTGGAGAGAATCTCATAGTTTTCTTCTCCGAAGCTCCATACTTCGTTTTCCCCACCGGTGCGTTCCTTGATTCCCGGGAAACGGTCCACCTGTTCGGGAGTGCGGATTCTGGCTCCGTGGAATCGCATGACCGGACTGAATACGCCAAACTGTGCCCAACGCACAATCAGCTCTCTGAAATACTCACTTCTGGTATCTCCGGAATGAAAGCCTCCGATATCACTGTTCCACCAGGGAATCCCGCTCATTGCCATGGACAAACCGCTCTTTACACTCATGCGCAGACTTTCGAAGGTAGATCCAATATCTCCGTTCCACACCAGGGAACCAAACCTCTGCGTACCCGGATATGCCGCCCGGGTTAAAAGGATGATATCTTCCTCCCCCGCCGCCTTCAGCCCATCATAAAAAAGCTTACTATAGTAATATGGGTACAGCATTGCGGTCTGTGCACCGTTCCCGGCATATAGCTTTAAATTGGAATACTGCTGGGGATGCACCTCCGGCTCCGCCTCATCCAGCCAGAAGTTATGAATTCCCTTGTCAAAGTAATTCTGTTTTACCTTGTCCCAGACAAATTCTCTGGTAGCCGGATTGGTTACATCGATAAAGGTCTGCTGACCGTAAAAGTCAAAGGTACCGTACTGGCCGTTCTCGGTGCGCACCAGCATATTCCGGTCATTCATTTCACTGTAATTTTCGCTGGCAGGATTGATGGTTGGCCATATGGAAACCACGGGCTGAATCCCCATCTCCTTCAATTCCCGGCACATCCCTTCCGGATCTGGCCAGTATTTGGGATCAAACTTCCATTCTCCCTGTTCGGTCCAATGGAAGTAATCAATTACAATTGCATCAATGGGCACTCCCCTTCTTTTGTACTCCCTGGCTACCTGAAGTACATCCTCCTGACTCTCATATCGAAGTCTGGACTGCCAGAAGCCCGCTGCCCATTCCGGAAAATGGGGCGCATAGCCGGTCAGATCACAATATATCTTCATCACATCTGCCGGGGTCTCTCCTCCGTATACCAGATAGTCCGCCTGATAAGCACTGTCTGCCACCCACATGATGTGATTCTTTGTGGTCTCGCAGCGTCCGGGCGCCGGATTATTCCAGAAAAAACCATAGCCCAGGGAGGAATAGATTACCGGAACAGCAGATTTGGTATTGTAATGCTGCAGATTGCAGCTGGCACCCTGCCTGTCAAAGAAATCCTCCTGCTCCTGTCCAAGACCATATAAGTGCTCCCCGGGATTGGATTCAAAGATTACCTTAACCTGATAATGATCCCCTTCCGTATGGATATTTCTGCAGGTATAATCTCCCTCATATTTGGTACGAAGAATCGCTGCATCCTTTCTGTAAAATGTAATAATACCGCCATACCAGGGAGTTCCCACATCAACCGTCACGGACATCATACCGTTTCGAAGGGTCATTTTCTTCTCATCCCCCTCCAGCTGTATGTCCGAAGCTTCCTTTGCAGGAAGCAGGGTCCAGCTTTCCTCTGATAACCTGCTGTTTTTTGTGGAACGGCAGCGTATGCAGTCCGGGCCATAGGGTTCAAACACCGTCAGCTCATCCCTGCGTTCAAATATCATTTTATTGCCTTCTACTCGAATTTTCGCCATTTCCTTTTCATCCTTTCCGTTTTCAATAAATAAACGCCCTTTCGGAATTGTGTTCCTGAAGAATTTGCATTTTCTCTGCGAACCCTAAGGGAACGTCGGTCCTTAAAAGCAAACCGAGCTTCGCTCCGAGAAACGTCACGTTAGAAATTCGTGACGTTTGGTTTGCGCGTTACGTGACCGCTGGAGCGAAAGCGCGTTCGAAGAGAAATAAGCAAATTCTTCAGGAGCACAATTCCGATAACTGGAATAATCAATAACATTATATTGCTGTTTTCAAGAAAAAACTTGACAATTTATGATATTTTCTTGCACAATATTGCTATAATCCGATTTGAGCAGGAGGAAATGGTCATGGCAGTCAAATTATCCGCGGAACACATCGTACACAAAACCGGCGAAAGTCCCTTTTCCATTCATTTGACAAATGTTGCTCCGGACGAACCCAATGCTCTCTATCTTCATTATCATCCGGAAGCGGAGTTTTTTTATCTGGAAGAGGGGGACATCTTCTTTACCATTGAGAACCATACCTTTCATCTGACTTCCGGGGACGCTATTTTCATTCCCCCCGGTTTTTTACACAACGCTGTCCGCGAACCCTCCATGGATCATCCCTGTATTTTTCATGCCATTGTATTTCAGGCAACACCCATGGAAGCGCTCTTTTCCCACAATGCACCTTATTTCCGGCCACTCCAAAGCAATCGCATGGATTGTATTTATGTTGCAGAATCAAAAGAACCATCCAATAAAAAGCTGCTGGCTGCTCTGCGTTCTGTTTTTGATTATACAGACTGTCCGCCGGATACCTGTGAACTGGCTGTGTACGGTACACTGCTCATCTGCTGGCAGGAATTGTATCAATTACATTTCAAGTCGCTGATTGTCGCAGAAAACGCCCATGCTCTTATGGAGGAGCTGCAACGGGTTCAGGAATACATGCAGGCTCATTATGCTGAGACCATCTCCTTGGCAGAATTAGCAAAACAGGCAGGCCTTAGCGAAAGCTATCTTTGTCACCAGTTTAAAAAGCGGACCGGTTATACCCCTTTTGAATATCTGAATCGAATCCGAATGGTCAAAAGCTGTGAGTTGCTTTCCCGAACAAACAAAAAAATAACTGATATTGCCTCCCTCTGCGGGTTTAACAACATCAGCTATTTCAATCGCATGTTTACAAAAACAGTGGGTGTTACCCCCTCTGCCTACCGGAAGCAGGTCTGATTATTTTATCAGGGAACCGTACATTTCCGGTCTGCGGTCCCGGTACAGCCCCCAACTGTTTCGATGGGTCTGAACCCGGTCCAGATCCGATTCTCCGTAAACAATCTCCTCCCGGTCTCTTGAGGCCTGTACCAGTACCTCACCGGTTTCATCCGTCACAAAGGAGGAGCCGTAGAAAATCAGGGACGAGCTCTGACCGCCATTGGCCTCGGAGGGCTCCACCTTCTCTTCTCCGAAGCGATTGGCAGCAATCACCGGGATAATATTGCAGGCAGCATGTCCCTGCATGCATCTTCTCCAATGGGGCATACTGTCGCATTCCAGAATAGGCTCACTTCCGATTGCAGTGGGATACAGCAAAAGCTCCGCCCCCTGTACCGCCATTCCTCTGGCACATTCCGGAAACCACTGATCCCAGCAGATTCCCACACCGATTCTGGCATATCTGGTATTCCATACCTTGAAACCGGTGTCCCCGGGTGTAAAGTAAAATTTCTCCTGATAGAAGTGGTCGTCCGGGATATGGGTCTTTCGATAAATTCCCAAAACACTTCCGTCTGCAGCGATTACCGCCACGGAATTGTAGAACACATTCACATCCCGCTCATAAAAGCTGATGGGAAGCACCACTTTTAGTTCCTTTGCCAGTTTCCGGAAATGGATAACCGCGTCATTTTCCTCCACCGGTTTGGCCAGAAGATAAGAATCATAATTGCGCTCCTGACAAAAATACCGGTTTTCAAACAGCTCCGGCAATAGAATAATCTGTGCTCCTTTGGATGCAGCCTCCCGAACCAATCGATCCGCTGTTTTTCTGTTTTCCGCCGCATTTTTCACACATCGCATCTGTATTCCGGCATACTTTACTTTTCTCATCTCTATCCTTCCTTTTCGAAATTCTTATCTGACCATACGGTGATATCGCTAAAAAAGTCCTTCCGATAACGGAGCCGGAGCCGGAATCTGCTGTGTGATACAGTGAATATTTCCTCCGCCTACAATAATATCCCTGGCATAAACCGGTACAATCTCCCGGCCGGGAAAAGCCTCCTGTAACACCCTCTGTGCAGGCACATCATTTTCATCCCCAAACTGAGGCAATATGATTGCACCATTTGCAATGTAAAAATTCACATAAGAAGCTGCCAACTGCTCCCCTGCCTCTCGTTCATCCTCTCCCGGTTCAAAAACAAGTCCGGCCAATTCCTCTTCCGTGATACATACCGGTTCATTGGGAATCAATAATTTGCGTACCTTTATTTTTCTTCCCCTTGCATCCCTTTCCTGTTCCAGAACCTGCAGGCAACGATTACTCATTTCATACTGGGGATCGGCTTTGTCTTCCGTCCAGGCCAGCACCACCTCACCCGGTGCGGTGAAAGCACATACATTGTCCACATGTTCGTTGGTTTCATCCTGAAAAATCCCGCAGGGAAGCCAGATGACTTTCTCCACCTGCAGATAAGCCTTCAGTTTCTCTTCAATCTGTTCCCTGGAAAGCTTCGGGTTTCTGCCGGGGCTCAAAAGACAAGCCTCCGTCACCAAAAGCGTTCCTTCTCCGTCGGAGTGAATAGAGCCTCCCTCCAGCACAAAAGGGGCTGCGTCATAACAATCCACATCCAGATACTCCAGAAATCTCTTTGCCACAAGATCGTCCCTGCTCCAGTCCGCATACAGGCCGTCATAGGTTCCTCCCCAGGCATTGAAGCTCCAGTTCACACCTCGAAGCTTTCCCTCCTTATTTTTCACAAAAGTGGGTCCCACATCTCTGGCCCAGGAATCATCGGACTCAATATTCACCACTATCACTTCCCCGGGAAGAGTTGCCCTTGCTTCCTCGAAATGTTCTTCGTCCGCCAGCATATATACGGTTTCCCACTTCGAAATCGCCGTTGCAATCTCCGTAAATACTTTTTTTGCCCCGACGCCTCCGTACGTCCAGGACCCCGGTCGCACCGGCCAGATCATAATACATCCGCTGTGCGGTTCAAACTCCCCGGGCATTCTGTATCCGTCTTCTCCGGGAGTACTCTTACAATACTGCATAATTCCTCCGTCAGGATAATCTTCCTTTAAAATCATCATAGCCGAAACGTTTCACCAATTCACAACTGCCGTCCGCTTTCTTCACCACCAAATCCGGCAACGGAATACCGTTAAAGGTGTTGTTCTTTACCATGGAATAGATAGCCATATCCTCAAAATACAACACATCCCCTTCGTCCAGCTCCCTGTTGAAGGAGTAATCTCCGATAATATCCCCTGCCAGGCAGGTATAGGAAGACAGACGGTAAGTATATGTCTTCTCCCCCGGTTGTCCGCTGTCTTTTAAGGGCGGACGATAGGGCATTTCCAGCACATCCGGCATATGACATGCCGCGGATGCATCCAGAATCAATGTGGTAATCCCACCATTTTCCACCTTATCCAAAACCGTGGCCTTTAATAACCCGGCATTCAAAGCCACTGCCTCACCGGGCTCCAGATACACCTCCAAATGGTAGGTTTCCTTTACATGGCGAATCAGGGAAATCAATTTCTCCACATCATAATCCGCCCTGGTAATATGATGTCCTCCACCCATATTTAACCACTTCATCTGATGAAGATAGTGTCCAAACTTTTCTTCCACCACCTGCAGGGTAGTCTCCAATGCATCTGCATTCTGCTCACACAGGGTATGAAAATGCAGGCCGTCCACTCCCTCCAGGTCCGCTGCGGTCAGTTTATCTGCCGTGACACCTAATCGGGAGCCGGGCGCACAGGGGTCATAGATGGCATGGTCTCCCTGGGTGGAACACTGGGGGTTGATTCGCAGCCCAAAGCTCTTACCGGCTTTTTGACACTTCTCCTTGAATTTGCATAACTGATTCACGGAATTAAAAATAATATGGTCACAGTAAGATAAAATCTCGTCAAAATCCTCTTCCTTGTATGCTGGTGAAAATACATGGTTCTCCTTCTTCATCTCCTCAAAGCCCAGTCTGGCTTCATAGAGACCGCTGGCAGTGCATCCGCTGATGTATTGTCCGATCAGAGGATATACATGAAACATGGAAAAGCACTTTTGTGCCAGGAGAATCTTACAGCCGCTTTCCTCCTGCACACGCTTCAGAATCTCCAAGTTCTTTATTAGTTTATCCTCCTCCAGAATATATGCAGGAGTGGATACCTGTTCAAGCTTCATTTTCTTCCCCCGCATCAATCAACCAATACCGGATTCTCTTCCACTACCCAGGGAAGACCGTACTGATTCAGGGCTTCCATAAAGGGATCCGGATCAAACTCATCGGTGGTGAATACTCCGGGCTTATTCCAAAGCCCTTTCAGTACCATCATGGCACCAATCATGGCAGGCACACCTGTGGTGTAGGAGATTGCCTGGGAGCCCACCTCCCGGTAGCACTCCTGATGGTCACATACATTATATATATAGATGGATTTCTCTTTTCCATCCTTGATACCGGTAAAGATACATCCGATATTGGTCTTTCCTACGGTTCTGGGACCCAGGGATGCAGGATCCGGCAGCAGTGCCTTTAAAAACTGGATTGGTACAATTTCCTTTCCCTCATAGTTGATGGGGGTTGTAGAAAGTAGACCGATATTCTCAAAGCATTTCATATGAGTCAGATAACTCTGACCAAAGGTCATGAAGAAGCGGATTCTCTTTACACCGGGGATATTGGCAGCCAGCGCCTCAATCTCCTCGTGATGCAGCAGATACATATCCTTCTTTCCTACCTGTGCAAAGTCATATTCTCTCTTAATCTCCATGGGCTTGGTTTCCACCCATTTACCATTCTCCCAGTAGGAACCGGGAGCGGATACCTCACGGAGATTGATTTCCGGATTGAAGTTGGTGGCAAAAGGATAACCATGGTCACCACCGTTGCAGTCCAAAATATCAATATTGTGAATCTCATCAAAGTAATGCTTTAAGGCATAGGCGGTAAATACGCTGGTTACTCCGGGGTCAAAGCCGCTTCCCAAAAGCGCAGTAATTCCTGCCTTCTCATACTTCTCACGATATGCCCACTGCCAGGAATAATCAAAGTAAGCAGTGAAGCCAAGACGTTTGCAACGCTCCTCGTAGATGGCTCTCCACTCCGGGTCATCGGTATTCTCGCACTCATAATTGGCGGTATCAATATAAGGAACCTTCGTCTCAAGGCAGGCATCCATGATGGTCAGATCCTGATAAGGAAGAGCGACATTCAGTACCGCATCAGGCTTATAGCTTTCAATCAGGGCAATCACTTCCTCCACATGGTCTGCATCTACCTGTGCGGTGGTAAGCTCTGTAGCAGTTTTTCCCTCCAGTTCCTTCCTTAATGCATCACATTTGCTCTTGGTACGGCTGGCAATACAGAGCTCGGTAAACACCTCGCTCACCTGACAGCACTTATGAATGGCAACGGATGCCACTCCACCACAACCGATTACTAACAAACGACTCATACTGATTTCTCCTCCTCTTCCAAAAGTTCTTCTACGTATTTTGGTAACATAAATGCTCCCGTATGCAGATTGCAGGTGTAATACTCTGTAGGAATCTGCAGCTTCTTCCACTCATCCGGCTTAAAATCCTGCAAGGGATGATACTTCTTGGATGCAAATCCAAACAACCAATAACCGGACGGGCTGGTGGGAATATGTGCCTGATAGACACGGCTGATGGGAAAGGTATGATACACCTTCCGGTGCATACTTCTGCAGGCGTCCTCATCCTCATCATAGAATGGACTTCCGTGCTGATATACCAGGATTCCGTCCTCCTTCAGCGCCTTATAACAGTTTCCGTAAAATTCTCTGGTAAAGAATCCCTCGGAAGCGCCAAAAGGGTCTGTGGCATCATTGATAATCAAATCATACTCCGCCTTCTGGGAACGCAAGAACCGCAAAGCATCCGTATTGTACATATGGACTCTTTCGTCATACAGCCCCTCTGCCGTGGTGGGAAAATATTCCTTACACACCTCCACAAAGGTGCTGTCCTGCTCCACCAGATCAATATGTTCTATGGAATCATAATGCAGAAGCTCCTTGGCTACCCCTCCATCGCCTCCGCCGATGATCAAAACCTTTTTCACATTGGGATGCACCGACATAGGGACATGCACCACCATCTCATTGTATATAAAACAGTCCTGCTCCGAAAAAATAACACTTCCGTCCAGGGTCAGAAACTTTCCGAATTCAGGAGAGTCAAACACATCAATTCTCTGATACTCACTTTTCACCGAAAACAACTGCTTCTCCACCCGAATATCAAACCGCACATGGGGCGAATGATTTTCCGAAAACCACATTTCCATCCTCTGTTCCCTCTATCCCTTCAAAACATTCAAGTAATTTACATCGGGATCCTCCATACCCTGCATGGAACACCCCTTCTCAATGGAATATAAAATATAATCAATGATTTCCTCCGTTATTTCCTCGCCCGGTGCCAGAATCGGAATACCCGGAGGATACGCCATGACAAATTCGCCGGAAATATAACCTGCACATTCCCGGATAGGGAGCTTTTCCTTTTCTGCATAGAAGGCCTTCTGCGGGGAAGCAACCACCTTTGGAAGCAGCATTTCACGGTCTACCTCAAACCGTTTTTCTTCCCGGGAGTACAATCGGCTGATTTCTGCCAGCGCACCCATCAGGCGCTCAATATCCTGAATACGGTCTCCGATGGAAATATACGCAAGAATATTACCGATATCCCCAAACTCTATCTGGATATCATATTCATCCCGCAGAATATCATAGACTTCAATACCATCCAGACCAATATCTCTGGTAAACACGCAAAGCTTGGTTACATCAAAATCAAATACGGAACCCCCGTTTACCAGTTCCTTACCATAGGCATAATACCCATCAATGGAATTGATTTCCTCTCTTGCATATTCCGCCCACTCAGCCACCTTGGCAAAGGACTGTCTTCCCCGAAGCGCCAGATTCCGTCTGGAAATATCCAGACTGGACATCAACAGATAGGATGCGCTGGTGGTCTGTGTCAGGTTGATAATCGTGCGCACATAATCCGCATTCATACCGTTGTTGGTCAGCAGAATGGAGCTCTGGGTCAGCGAACCGCCGGATTTGTGCATGGAGATGGCAGCCATGTCCGCCCCCGCAGCCATACCGGAAATGGGAAGCCCGTCTCCGAAATACAGATGGGTCCCATGGGCCTCGTCCGCCAGCACCTTCAATCCATGGGCATGGGCAAGCTCACAAATCCCCTTTAAATCCGAACAAATGCCGTAATAGGTGGGATTGTTTACCAGAACAGCCACTGCCTTTGGATGGGCCAGAATGGCCTCCTCCACCTGTTCTCGGGTAATACCCAGCATAATACCGATTCTGGTGTTTACCTCCGCATTGATATATACCGGCAGGGCGCCGCAGAGAATCAGCGCATTGATGACACTCTTGTGTACATTCCTTGGCACAATGATCTCATCCCCGGCTTTACATACCGATAACACCATGCCCTGCACTGCAGAGGTAGTACCTCCCACCATAAAGAAGGCATGCTCCGGGGGAAATACATCAGGGGCCAGCGTGTGCTAAACCTAGGGTAC
>CALYSH010000024.1 GCA_945485625.1 uncultured Lachnospiraceae bacterium
TGCCGGTGGGTCTGTCGGATCATTCCCTGGGCTCCTTAAGTGCAACCACGGCGGTTGCCATGGGGGCTTCCGTGATTGAGAAGCATTTTTGTATCAGCCGTGAAATTGAGAATCCGGATGCCTCCTTCTCCATGACACCTCAGGAGTTTCGGCAGATGGTGGAGGATATCCGTAAGGTGGAGGCGGCATTGGGTGTACCTCAGTACGGACCCAGCAGACAGGAGGAGAGCAGTGTGGTCTTTCGTCGGTCCGTCTTCGCAGTAAAGGATATCAAGGCAGGAGAGCCTTTGACGGAAGAAAATATTCGTATCATCCGTCCCGGCTATGGTATGAAACCGAAGTATTTCGAGGATGTGCTGGGGATGCGCGCAGCCTGTGATCTGGAGAGGGGTACTCCCTTATCCTTTGCGCATCTGGAGAAGCATGCAGTCCTTTTTCTGAGTAATAATCATAATACGGATACCCTGTTCCAATGGTTAAAGGAACAGGGGGAGCCGGTTTATCGGTTTTCCAATAAATTGACCCCGGAAATGATTCGTGAATTGGAGCCTGCCTTTATTATCAGTTATAATTATCGCCACATCATCAAAGAGGATGTGATAGAGGCTATGAAGGGAAGGATCATCAACCTGCACACTTCCTACCTTCCGTATAACCGCGGGGCTTCTCCCAATGTATTCAGCTTCCTGGAGAACACCAGGAAGGGGGTCACGATTCATGTGTTGGATAAGGGATTGGATACGGGTGATATCCTTTGTCAGAAGGAGTTGTTCTTTGATGAGTCGAAGGAAACCTTCGCAAGCTCTTATGAACGGTTGTTGGAGGAGATGAATCAGTTGTTCCGGGAGAATTGGAAAGCCATCCGGGCCGGGAAGATAGTACCCCGCAGGCAGGAGGGGGAAGGAAGCTATCATACCATGAAGGATTTGCAGGCAATCCGTGAGAAGAAGCCTTTTACCTGGGATACGGTGATTCAAGAGTATAAAAGCCTATGATTTTTATTCGTGCAGATGCAAACAGTGAGATTGGTTCCGGACATTTGATGAGATGCTTATCCGTTGCTGACCGGATTCGGGAGACGGGCCGAGAGGTCTGCTTTCTCGTTGCGGATGAAAACCCAATTCCGCAGCTGACAGAATGGAAGATGCCATATCGGGTGCTGGGTAGCGATTACCGACATCCGGAGGAGGAGTTAAGCCTTCTTTGTCTGGTGCTTGAGAAGGCAGGACACCCGGTTTTGCTGGTGGACAGCTATTATGTGACGCCGGATTATTTACAAACCCTGAGAAATCATGCTTATGTGGCATATATGGATGACAGGATTCGTTTTCCCTATCCGGTGAATGCAGTAATCAATTATAATATTTATGGGGACCTTCTTCCCTATGGAGGAGAAGGGTGGCCTGCAGGTACGGAGTTCCTCTTAGGTACGGAGTATGTACCCCTTCGCAGGGAATTCTCGGAGTGTGCAGGGGAGCTTAAGAAAAAAACAGAAGTACAGGATGTGCTGATTACTACCGGAGGAAGTGATAAGTATCTGCTTTCCAAAGGGTTTTTGGAAGCTTTTTTAGCGGATGAGGAGCTAAGCAGGCTCCACTATCATGTGGTGTGCGGAGCCTTTCATCCGGATGTGGAGGGAATGAAGCGGTATTGTGAACAGTTCCCCCGGGTGAGCCTGTATCACAATGTGACCCGGATGAGTGAGCTTATGGAGAAATGTGATTTGGCGGTGACGGCGGCCGGGTCTACCATGTACGAGCTCAGTGCCTTGGGAATTCCTCTGTGCTGCTTTTCCTTTGTGGACAATCAGGAGCAGATTCTGGACACCTTTGTGCAGAAAGAGCTGGTCATATACGGTGGAAATTTTTTAACCCTGGGTGACCGGTTGTTTGCGGAAACTGTAGAACAGCTCAAAGCATTTTTGCGGGACGGGTATCGGTATACAGAGCATTCGGAACGATTAAGGAAGCTGGTGGACGGCAGGGGTGCTGCCCGGATTGCCCAATTTTTATGTGAGAAATAGAGCATGAAGAAATGGTTTGTGAAGTATAAAAAGGAAATAGTGTTATGGGGCATTTCCCTGGGGTTGTTTGTCCTTATTTTTGCAGGTCTTTTTGCTCTTCAAAGGGGAAATTCTCCTGTAAGGCAGCCGGTGGATATTGTGACCATGGGTGACAGTATCATGGGGGAGACCAGAGACGATACGTCCGTGGTCGCCTGTCTTTCACGCATGACCGGGAAATCTGTGGTGAACGGATGTCTGGGCGGTACTGCCATGTCCTATGTGGATAAGACCAGGGATCCGAATAATACCTACGAGATGTATTCCATGGCTGCTCTGGCGAAGGCGATTTCGGCGAAGGATTTCAGTGCACAGAATACCAGACGCTTTGTGAATCCGGCCACAGAATATTTCGAGGATACCTTTGATGCACTGGAGCGTGTGGATTTTGAAAAGACCGATGTTCTGTTCATTTGTCACGGCCTGAATGATTTTCATGCCGGAGTGCCCTTGGAAAATGAAAAGGACCCGTATGACGAATACAGCTATGCGGGGGCTGTCCGGAGCGTGGTCCGTAACCTCCGGAACCACTACCCGGATCTTCGAATTATTTTTTTGACCCCCACATATACCTGGTATCCCGGTACCGGGTTAACCTGCGAAAACCTGTGGACAGACGGACCGGTTTTGGAACAGTATGTGGATATCCTGCTCCGGACCACAGAGGAGCTTGGAGTAGAATCCATCGATTTATATCATGATTTTTATGACCATGCTTCCTTTGAAGACTGGTCGAAATATACACGGGATGGCAATCATCCCAATGAAGCAGGCCGGGAAAAAATAGCCCGTGCCATGGCAGATTATTTAAAGGAGAATCCGTAATGACACCGGAAGAAAAAGGTTTGATGCAGTTAAAACAGCATATCGCTCCCAGGCAGAAGCTGGCTTTTTTGTCCGCTTTTCTGATCGGACTTATGATTCATATGCCGGTAATGCTTTCGGATATTCCCAATCATGATGGTTTAAGCAGTATGTACTTTGACCAGAACATGATTACCTCCGGACGCTGGTTTTTATCTGTGGCATGTGGGTTTTCTTCCTATTTTACGTTGCCTTGGATAATCGGACTGCTGGGTCTGTTTTTCCTGGGTCTGACGGCTGCAGTTTTGGTGGAGCTGCTGGATATGAAAAGCCCGGTGATGGTGGTTCTCTCAGGCGGTCTGCTGGTGGCATTCCCGGCGCTTTCCAGTACCTTTGCCTATGTGTTCACACTGGATGGATATATGCTGGCGTTGTTTCTGGCAGTGCTTTCCGTATACCTGACAAAGCAGTATAAAATGGGTTTTCTGGCCGGTGCGGTGGCGTTGGCCTTCAGCATGGGAGCCTACCAGGCCTACCTTTCCTTTGCGGTGCTTTTATGCCTTTATATGGTGCTTTTGATTTGCCTGACAGAGAAGAGCGTCAAAGAAAAGCTTGGGGAAATGCTCCGATATCTGCTGATGGGCGGAATCGGTATGGCGCTTTACTATGGGATTCTTCAGGCTCTGCTGCTTATTCAGGGGAAGGAGCTGGATACCTATCAGGGCATTCATTCCATGGGAAGCCTGGAGAAGCTGGTGCAGAGCGTGGGAAGAATGTATCAGGATTTTGCCGGCTTTACCTTGAAGGGTGGCGTGTTGTATAATAGTGTATATTCGTTTGGTGCACTGGTTGTGCTGGGAGTCGCCGTCCTGATCGCACTGGTGCTTCTGATGAAGGAGAAAAAGCTATGGAAGAATCCGTGGTTTTTCGTTATAATTGTTGGAGCAGCAGTGATGCTTCCGGTAGCTACCAACCTGATTGTTGTGGTTTCCCCCAATGTGAACTATCATCTGCTGATGCGTTATCAGTGGGTAGTGTATCTGTTGGTGGCGCTTTCTGTGATTGACCGGTTTGCAGATCCGAGCGGGGGCAGGGCCGCTTCCTTTGGCCGAGTGTCAGCCTGCGTGGCCGCTTGTGTATTATTGTTCCATTACGGAGTAAGTGATAATATTGCTTACAGTAATCTGGAGAAAAAGTATGAAAAGACATATTCCTATTGCCTGCGTCTGTTGGACCGTATCGAACAGACTCCGGGGTATTATCCCGGCATTCCCATTGCCATGATCGGAGTGGTGGGGGATGAGCAGTATCCGGTAACGGATATCTCCGGTAAGGTGACGGCACCCATGATCGGTATGAACGGAGACTATTTGGTTTATACAGGTGCCAATTATCAGGCCTTTATGAAGTATTACCTGGGCGCAACCTTAAATATCCTGGGTCCCGAGATTATGGAAGAGGGTTATTACAGGCAGGAGTATGTGGAAATGGACAGCTTCCCGGGAGCCGATTCCATCCGTATTCTGGACGGAGTAATGTATATAAAAACTGAGAATGTGAATCGTTGACAGGAGGATTTGGGATGGCATTGTTATCGGTTGTACTGCCTGCCTATAATGAACAACAGAATATCGCGTATACCACAGAGGTGTTGTCAGGACTTTTTGAGCAGAACGGAATCGATTATGAACTGATTTTTGTCAGCGACGGCTCTTCGGATGCCACATATGAGGAGATTGAGAAGGCAGCCGCCGCCAATCATCGTGTGAAGGGAGCACAGTTCAGCAGAAATTTCGGAAAGGAAGCCGGAATCTTTGCCGGATTGGAGCTAAGCAGCGGAGATGCTGTGGTGGTGATGGACTGTGACCTGCAGCATCCCCCCGAGACCATTCTTACCATGTGGCAGAAGTGGCAGGAGGGTGTTGAGATTGTAGAGGGTGTGAAATCGGACAGAGGAAAGGAAAGCATTTTTTACCGTATGTCCGCCGGTCTGTTCTATAAAATCATGAGCCGGCTGATTAAGATGGATATGAATGCATCCTCTGACTTTAAGCTTTTGGACCGCAAGGTGGTAAATGTATTGTTATCCCTGCCGGAGCGAAATACCTTTTTCAGAGCCCTGACCTTTTGGGCGGGCTTCCGCTCGGAAACGGTGGAGTATGAGGTGCAGGAGCGAAGGTACGGTTCCAGCAAGTGGTCCCTGTGGAGTCTCATGCGTTATGCGATTTCCAATGCCACCTCCTTCAGTACCCTACCCCTTCAGATTGTGACCTTTGCCGGAATCGCTTCCATTTTCTTCAGTATTGCCTTGGCGGTTCAGACCCTGGTGCGCTTCCTGATGGGAGCATCTGTAGAGGGCTTTACCACGGTTATCCTTTTGATTCTGATAATCGGGGGAATGATTATGTTAAGCTTGGGTATTATCGGTCATTACATTGCAAGGATTTATGAGGAAGTAAAGGGGAGACCCCGATATATCATCAGCAAAGTAACCGATAATCTGCAGGGCAATATTGTGGGTGAATGGAAGAAACGCGTATAATTGAATTTTCAGGAGGAGTCCTATGATTACATTTAATGTACCGCCTTATGAAGAGAAGGCAATGGAGTATATCAGTGAGTGTGTGAAAAATCAGAAGATTTGTGGGGACGGCGCATATACCAGACGCTGTAATGAGTGGATCGAGGAGCGTACCGGCACGGCGAAGTGTCTGTTGACTACCTCCTGTACCCATGCTACCGAGATGGCAGCTCTTCTGGCCGGCATCAAAGAGGGGGATGAGGTGATCATGCCCTCCTACACCTTTGTATCCACAGGGGATGCCTTTGTCCTTCGGGGAGCGGTTCCGGTATTTGTGGATATCCGTCCGGATACCATGAACATAGATGAAAATCTGATTGAGGCTGCCATTACGGAAAAGACGAGGGCGATTGTTCCGGTTCATTATGCCGGTGTGGCATGTGAGATGGATAAAATCATGGAACTGGCCGGAAAATATCATTTGATGGTGATTGAGGATGCAGCGCAGGGTGTGATGGCTTCCTACAAGGGGAAGGCTCTGGGTGCCATCGGAGATTACGGTTGCTTTAGCTTCCATGAGACCAAGAATTACAGCATGGGTGAGGGCGGAGCACTTCTCATTCGTGATTCCGAGCATATTGAGGATGCGGAGATCATCCGTGAGAAGGGTACCAACCGCAGCAAGTTTTACCGTGGTCAGATTGACAAATACACCTGGGTGAATTTTGGTTCCTCCTATTTGCCCAGCGATATGAATGCGGCATATCTGTATGCCCAGCTGGAGAAGGCGGATGAGATCAATGAGGCCAGACTGGCATGCTGGAATCGTTACTATGAAAACCTGACCCCTTTGATGGAGCAGGGCAGGATTGAGCTTCCGGTGGTACCGGAAGGCTGCGTACACAATGCCCATATGTTTTACATTAAAGCAGCGGACGTGGTGGAGCGTACCGCGTTGATTGACTATTTGAAGGAGCATCAGGTACACAGCGTGTTCCACTATATTCCGTTGCACAATTCTCCGGCGGGGCTGAGGTTTGGACGATTCCACGGAGAGGATAAGTACACCACAAGGGAAAGCGAGCGCTTGACCAGATTGCCCATGTACTATGGGTTGACTATGGAACAGGTGGATTATATTTGTGAACAGGTAAAGAAGTTTTATACTGCCGGGTAGACGGTAGGGAAGAATGAGTTTTTGGAAAGGCAGGGTATTTCGCGTGAGACAGGCAAGAAACCTGGTCCCGACTCTGCTTGGTCGGGTGATTTTTATAGGTTTCAGCGTCCAGATAATCCTGGGGATTCTCTGGGCGTTTTTTGCCATGCCCGGATTTCGCTCATTTCAGGACAGCTTTTTTTACCTGGAGGTGAGTGATACCCTTGTCTGGGATGAATATACGGGAATCCTGTATCCCCTATTGCTGCGTTTCCTGCGGGGGGGTTGTTCCTTCCTTCCTTTCTCTTATACCCTTGTGCTGTACCTGCTTCAGTTGGGAGCCGGGTTTCTGGCTGCGGCATTTCTGATGGAGAGTATGTGGGGGGCAAAGGGCTTTTGGAAAATATGGGGAGCATTGGTAGTCCTTACGGTGCCGGTCACCCTGTTGTGCCATCTGTCGGTATTGCCGTTATCACCGGCAGGATCCTGCCTGATGGTTCAGTTGGCCTGCCTGTGCCGCATTGCACGGAGGAATCCCGGGAAACAGGATCTCCTGAAGCTATGCATTCTGCAGGGGGTGTTTTGCCTGCTGGGAGGACTCTTTCTGCCGGAGTATGTGATTTTCGGCGGCATCGCCGCCTTAGTAACCGTGATTGTATGCTTCCATAAAAAGTGTTACCTCGGGGCGGCACTTTTGGTGCTTGCCTGTTTGCTTTCCATCGGGGGAAATGGTCTGGCCCGGACTCCGGGGGCGTGGGGCAGGATGCACAGAAGTGCGGAATCCATGCTGTTTGAGAGGGTGGCATATAATCATTTGAGGGAGGATAGTTATGTATGGCCCGATGGTCTGGAGATATTTCATCAGGATCTGAGACTGTCAGGTGTGAATCATAAGGCGCTTGACAGGCGGGATATCATGGGGCCGATGATTGAAGAACAATTCGGTGTTGAGGCCTCTAAAGGGAAATATCTGGCACTGACAAAGCTGTATTGGCAGATTTGGTCAAAGGAGGTACTGTATCAGATCGGGTGGGATGCGTATGGGTATTTTCTGCCCCCTCCGGCAACAGG
This sequence comes from uncultured Lachnospiraceae bacterium, assembly GCA_945485625.1. Classification (GTDB taxonomy): domain Bacteria; phylum Bacillota; class Clostridia; order Lachnospirales; family Lachnospiraceae; genus Acetatifactor. The sequence continues at coordinate 7,615 of CALYSH010000024.1, forward strand.
GAGTATCATGGAGGGCAGAGGGTATTATAATTTTGTTGCCAAAAACTATGATGCTTTTCTGGGGGATGCTCCGTGGCTGGCCTCTAAAACATATGGGTATTACCTTGCATGGTTTGTTCCCGCAGTGATGCTTTCCCTGGTCGGGATTGCCTGCCTGATATGGCAGAAGAAACCTTGGAAAAGACAGGGCTTTTGGAGGAAAATGGTACTATGTCCGGTTTGTCTGATATGTGTTGGCATGGTTCCCCTTTGGTATACCCTTCAGCCTGCAGGAACCATGGATGAAAAGAATGTTTTTGTTTATCTTGGTCTGTGGTACGCCTGTATGGCGGGAGTTTGTATTCGAATATTGGGAAGAGAAAAGGAGAGTGTGAAATGATTGTAGTACAAATAATGATGCTCATCGGTGTTCTGCTCCTTCTTCCTGTTTTGGTGGGTACCATTTTCAGCCCATTGTATGAGGGGGGCAGTAAACTGACCTTTTATTGGATTTCAGGACAGCTGCTTTTATGGGCCGGTTTTCAGGTGCTTGCGGTGCCTATGGTGATAACCCAGAACAGCTTTGGACGTATTCTTCGAAGCTACCTGCTTTTCCTTGGGGCTATGCTGCTGGTTTCCCTGGGAGCTTTTTTGAAACGTCGTAGTAAAGGCATGGTGTACGGGAAGCTGCTGCAGAGCACGGAATGGAGGATTAAGCCCACAAAGAGTATTTGGTGGCTGGTGGTTGCTGCTCTCTTGATTCTTCAGCTGGTATGTGTGATTTTTCTGGCGTATGAGGAGGGGGATGACGCGTTTTATGTCGCCTTATCTACCTCCAGTCTGGACGATACTCGTCTTTATGGGAAGCTTCCCTATTCCGGATGGCATAGCGCTCTTGAGCGAAGGCATGCGCTGGCACCATTCCCGGTTTGGATTTCTTTTGTGGCCAAAATGACCGGCTTTCATCCCGCATTCCTTGCTCATGTGATTCTGCCTCTTTTGCTGATTCCCATGAGCTACGGGGTGTATTATCTGTTGGGCAGCAGACTGTTTGCTGAGAAACGGCAATGCCTTCCCGTGTTTCTGGCATTGGCAGAGGGCATGACGCTGTTTGGGGGATATTCCCTGTATAGTGCAGAAAACTTTCTGCTGGTGCGTACGGCACAGGGGAAGGCGGTGCTTTGTAGTATCATCATACCATTTCTGATTTTGATGCTGTATCTGCTGCTTCATTCCCTGGATAGCGGAAACAGTCCGGCACAGGGCTATTGGGTACTGTTTGCGGTACTTTTGACAGCGGGATGTCTGTGCAGTACCTTAGGCACTTTTTTGCTCTGTATGTTGTCAGGCCTGACAGCGGTATGCGGAGTATTATGCTATAGAAGGATTCCCTTTGCTTTCCGGATGGCTCTCTGTATGATCATACCGGCAGGCTTTGCGGGATTATATTTTGTGCTGGATTAGTTTGGATGAGGAGAGAATTCGGGAAATATGTGGAACAGTGAAATAGCGGTATTTCAACGATATATGGGGAGCGGGCTGATGCTTTTATGGTTTGTGATGGCATTGGTCTATTTGTATTACAAGGAGGAGAAGAAGATAAACCGGATTCTTTTTCTTTATGTGCCCACACTGATTTTGCTTCTTTTTTTTAACCCGCTGTTTGTACGTTTCTTTTATGAGTTTGCCGGTGACGATATCTATTTTCGAATCTGCTGGCTTCTGCCGGTGACGATCGTACTTGCATATAGTATTTTGCAGATTTATCAGTCCCTTCAGGAGAAGAAGCGGAAGCCCTTCCTGGCAATTGTATTTGTGCTGATCGCGGTATCCGGTGCACCGGTATACCAGAACCCCTTGTACAGCAGGGCAGAAAATATCTATCATGTGCCCCAGACAGTAGTGGATATTTGTGATGCCATAATAATTCCCGGGCGTGAAGTAATGGCTTTGTTTCCGGCGGAGCATCTGCTCTATGTGAGACAGTATACCCCTTATGTGTGCATGCCGTACGGAAGGGATTACCTCCAGGGATGGTGGAGTGAACTGGGGGATGTGGTGAACAGCGATGAAATTGATGTGGCAAAGATGGCTCCTCTTGCCAAAGAGAAAGGGTGCCATTATGTGATCATATCCGAAAAAAAGTTGCTCATAGGAGATATGAGCAACTTCGATTACGAATTATTTGCCCGCATAGACGGGTATCTGGTTTACAAGGATGTAACCATGAATTTTGATGTTTAGCGGATATACTTAATCATTGAAGTAGTTCAGTGCATACAGGAAGCGCTGGGCTACTTTTTTTCTTCCCTCCAGATTCAGGTGATAGTTGTCAATCAGGTATTCCTTGGCATTATCCTCAGTAATGGTGCCATACAGATGGTCTACATAGGTTACTCCTTTAGAAAGGGTATAGTAACATTGCTTAATCACATATGTGGATAACACATCCTGGCCTCCGTAGGTAAATTGGTCACTGCTGATATAGTTGCCATCGTGATCAATGGCGTAAGCGTACGTGGGGCTCATCACAATGATCCGGATGTGCGGATAAACATTCTGAATCAGTTCAATCCCCGCGGTCAGATTGCCGGAGAAGGTACGAATATCAGTGATTTCTTCATCATTGTACATCAGATGACCGGCAAAGTAATCACCGGCATCGTACATAATGGTTAATACATCAACATCGTTGAAATCAATGGACTTTATCAGATTGTAGACTTCCTGTCCTTCTTCCGGGAAATCGTCGCCCATGACTTCCTTCGCCGCTGTCAGATCACAGGGAAATTCAGGATCACATATCATTTGTGCCATCCAGTAGAAATTGAAGCTGTCCATTGGATACTCTGCCGGTCTTAATAGCAGGCCCGGATTCAGTACCGCCAGATAGCTCCCCTGTACGGACAGATTGTAAACTGTGGAGCCTGTCTCCTTCGCAATCATGTTGACCAGATTATCGGGATCATTTCGATCATCTGCGAAGGGACTGTTTCCCATAAATACAATCGTGGGATTTTCCGGCTGCTTTACGATTTTTCCCTCTTTGTCTGTCAGGGGAAGAATCTGATCAAAGGTATCATCATCATATTCAATTTCCTTGTCCTTGAAGAACTCATCCAAATCAATCTTGATTCCCCAGTTGTTAAAGCGATTCAACGTAAACAGAACAATGAGTATTGCCAACAACAGTAATAATAAATGAGGGGAAAGCAGTTTCTTGTAAAAGGGCTTTCTGCCCTGTGTATTTTTTTCGTTCTCCATTTTTTTCCTCACATTTCACTTTCTTTGTTTCCTGGTTATGACGTTAGGGCTCAAAAGCCGCTGACTGCGATACCTGCGGATTGCTACGTACTTCGTACTCCCGCAATCCCGGTATCAGCTTATGACGTTAGGGATAAAGCCCACCGGTAGCGATACCTACGGATTGCTACGTACTTCGTACTCCCGCAATCCTACAAAATATTCGCATATCGTGGGACTATCGTCCCACTTTTATGCTCATATTTTGGCGGGTTCCAAATTCTTTTACACACATACGAGCAAGCTCGTGTGTGTAAAGACCTTGGAACCCTGGTATC
>CALYSH010000025.1 GCA_945485625.1 uncultured Lachnospiraceae bacterium
CACGCGCAAACTACGGCAAAACGCGGCAAATCGTGCCTTTTCAGGAGGAAAATTATGAAAATTAAAGTCTTATTCATCTGCCACGGCAATATCTGCCGTTCCCCTATGGCGGAATTCGTCATGAAAGATCTGGTACATAAAGCCGGCCTGGCGGATCAATTCTTTATTGCCTCCGCGGCTACCAGCACGGAAGAAATCTGGAATGGTATCGGGAATCCGGTGTATCCTCCGGCGAAGGCGGAGCTTGCGAAGCACGGATTAAGTTGCGAGGGGAAGCGTGCTGTTCATTTGGAGGCTTCGGATTATGATAAATACGATTACCTGATTGGTATGGACAGCGCCAATATTCGGAATATGTGCCGGCTGTTTGGCGGGGACCCGGAGGACAAGGTGAGCCTGTTGTTGAATTATGCCGGACAGGCCCGTGATATTTCGGACCCTTGGTATACCGGGGATTTCGGAGCGACTTACCGGGATGTGTTGGCAGGCTGTGAGGGGCTGCTTCAATATCTGAAGGAAAATGAACTGCATCTGTTTGAGAGGAGATAGCCATGGTAAAGGCGGTTTTGTTTGATATGGACGGTACCCTGATTGATACGGAGAAGTATTACCGGATATTCTGGCCTAAGGCGCTGGCTCAGTTCGGGTATCATATGACGGACGAGCAGGTGCTATTTATGCGAAGCCTGGGACGTCCCTTCGCACCTAAGCAGTTGAAGGAGTGGTTCGGCGAGGAACTGGATTATTATGCGGTTCGGGACTGCAGGAAGCAGCTGATGGAGGAGCATCTGGACCGGGTAGGGATTGAGCTGAAGCCCGGTGCGGTGGAGATTCTGGAGGCTCTGAAGAAGCGGGGCATTCTGGCAGCAGTGGCTACTGCCACGGATTTGGAACGTACGGAGAAGTATTTGCAGAAGGTGGGCCTTCGGGAGTATTTCGACCGATTAATCAGCGCCACACAGGTGAAGGAGGGGAAGCCCTCCCCGGATATTTATGTGTATGCCTGTGAGCAACTGGGCCTGGAACCGGAGGAGTGTATTGCAGTGGAGGATTCGCCAAATGGGGTGAAGTCTGCTTATGGTGCGGGCTGCAGGGTCATCATGGTGCCGGATCAGACGGAGCCGGATGAGGAGCTTTCCAAGCTCCTGTATGCGTGTGTGGACAGACTGGATGGAATTGAGGCGTATTTGAATGGATAAAAGAGCAAAAGAGTGCAGGTACAAGGTACACTGCACTTGATTTTTATCTGTTTCAGTGATACCATAGTACCAAATGGATTTTGATATGAATTCAAATAAAAGTGATGTAGCCGCGTGAAACGGTGAGAAAGGAACGAAGGAAATGAAGAAGAATTTTGATTCAATCATCTCTAAGGTGAAGGAATGCGGAATGAAGAAGGTAGCAGTATCTGTTGCTCAGGATTCCGCTGTATTGGAGGCTGTAAGCGAGGCAAAGAAGCGTGGGATTGCTGACGCGGTATTGGTTGGCGATGAGACAAAGATTCGTGAAATCGCTGCATCCATCCATGTGGATTTAACCGGCTTTGAAATCATTCATGAGCCCGATCCCATCGCTGCATCTTTGAAGGCTGTTAAGCTTGCTCACGACGGCGAAGTAGATATGTATATGAAGGGGCTGATTGACACCAAGAATTTCCTGAAGAGCGTATTGGATAAGGAAGTAGGTCTTCGTACCGGTAGCCCTCTGTCCCATGTATGTGTATTCGAGATTCCCGGTATTGAGCAGCTTCTGTTCTTAACCGACGTAGCATTTATGACCTATCCTACTCTTGAGGATAAGGTAAACATCATCAAGAATACCATCCCTGTATGTAACGCTTGCGGTATTGAGAATCCCAAGGTGGCTCCTCTTGCGGCAGTCGAGGTTGTAAATCCGAAGATGCCTGTTACCGTGGAGGCTGCTGAGCTGACCCGCATGTGCAATGAGGGAGAAATCACCGGCTGTATCGTTGATGGTCCTCTTTCTTTGGATCTTGCGATTGACCCGGAAGCTGCAAAGCATAAGGGAGCAACTGACAGAAAGATTCAGGGTGATGCGGATGTGCTTCTTTTCCCTGACATTCATGCAGGAAATCTTGTATATAAGGCGATTGTTCATATGACAAATTGCAAGAATGGCTGCATTTTGACCGGTACCAAGGTGCCTGTTATTCTGACCAGTCGTTCCGATACCTTTGAGACCAAGGTAAATTCCATTGCTTTGGCAGCTGTTGTTGCGGAAGAACTGAAGAAGCAGGTATAAGTATATGGATTTTCTTATTGAGGTTGCTGTGGAAGCAGCAGGAGAGCTGCTTTCTGAGGGAATTGATGCAGTCATTACTTCAAAAAAGGAAAAGAAAATGAAAAAGAATCAGGAGGAAAAGACAGATGTCAATCAAGAGTTTGATTATTAATCCCGGTTCCACCTCCACCAAGATCGGTGTATTTGAGGATGAGACCCTTTTGTTTGAGGAAACGTTAAGACATAGTACAGAGGAGATTTCCCGGTATGCAAGTATTGTAGACCAGAAGGATTTCAGAAAGAAGATTATCACTGACCTTCTGGATTCCAAGAACTTCGACTTGAAGTCCCTGGATGTAGTAGTCGGTCGTGGTGGTATGTTGAAGCCGATTCCCGGCGGTACCTATGCGGTAACCGATGAACTGCTTCATGATTTGACCATCGGTAAGCAGGGTCAGCATGCATCCAATCTGGGTGGTATCCTGGCCCGTGAGATTGGTGACTCCATCGGAGTGCCTTCTTTTATCGTAGACCCCGTAGTAGTAGATGAGCTGGCTCCCGTTGCCCGTTACAGTGGTGTGCCTGAGCTTCCCCGTACCTCCGTATTCCATGCATTGAATCAGAAGGCAGTGGCTAAGAGATATGCCAAGGAGATTGGCAAGCCCTACGAAGAGCTTCGTCTGATTGTCGTTCATATGGGTGGCGGTGTGTCTGTAGGCGCTCATGTAGACGGCAAGGTTGTTGATGTATTTAACGCTCTGGACGGTGATGGTGCATTCTCTCCTGAGAGAGCCGGTGCAGTTCCCAGCGGTGCTTTGATTAAGATGTGCTTTTCCGGTAAGTATACCGAGAAGGAAGTATACAGCAAGATTGTAGGCAAGGGTGGTTTCAATGCATACCTTGGTACCAACGATATGCGTGAAGTGACCAAGAGAGCAAATGCAGGTGACCAGGCTGCAATTGATGCAAAGGCTGCATTTATTTATCAGGTTTGTAAGGATATTGGTGCAATGTCCACAGTCCTTTGCGGAAAGGTTGACCGTATCATCGTTACCGGTGGTATCGCTTACGGCGCAGATGTAATTGAAATGATGAAGGAAAGAGTTGGTTTCATTGCTCCCTTCACCGTATATCCCGGTGAGGATGAGCTCTTGGCTCTGGCACAGGGCGCTCTGCGTGTATTAAATAAAGAAGAAGCTGCAATGCAGTATTAATAATAGGGGAAGATTCGTGAAAGCAAAGAAAAGATTCTGGCAGTTTGTTTCTCCTATGAAGTTGATTTTAGGAGGGTATTGTCTGCTGATTATATTAGGGACGCTTTTGCTTGCACTCCCCGTTGCCACGAAGGGCGCGGGGAGTACTCCTTTATCGGACTGCTTTTTTACCGCAACCTCAGCTACCTGTGTGACTGGTCTGGTGCGGTATGATACCTTTCAGCATTGGACCCTCTTTGGTCAGCTGGTGATATTGGGTCTGATTCAGGTGGGCGGCATCGGGTTTGTGACGGTGGCTATTTTGATTCTGATGCTATCCGGCAAGAAGATTAGCCTATCGCAGAGAGCCTTGATGCAAAATTCCATATCAGCCCCCCAGTTAGGCGGTATTGTGTCCATGACCCGGTATATTGCGGTAGGAACGCTGGTTGTGGAAGCTGTGGGAGCGATTCTCCTGAGCGTGGATTTTATACCGCGGTTTGGTCCGGCAAAGGGAATTTATTATTCTATTTTCCATTCCATCTCAGCCTTCTGTAATGCAGGTTTCGACCTGATGGGAGGAATTACAGGTGAATGCTCCTCATTGACCGGTATGGTGGATAATTGGTATGTGAATATTGTAATTATGGCTTTGATCGTGGTGGGCGGTATTGGTTTCTTCGTATGGAAGGATTTGCAGAACAAGAAGTTCCGATTCCGGAAGCTGCGGCTGCAAAGTAAGCTGGTACTCAGTGTCAGCGGTTTTCTGATTGTGTTTGGTGCGGTGATTTTCTTAATTTTGGAATCCGCAGACGGAATGTTTCAGGGGATGAGCTGGGATGAAAAAATCCTGGCCAGCCTGTTCCAGTCCGTAACCACCAGAACGGCAGGCTTTAACACTACGGATTACACGAAGATGACGGAGAGCGGTGTCTTCTTTATGATTTGTCTGATGCTGGTAGGCGGTTCCACCGGTTCGACGGCCGGCGGTATGAAGACTACAACTCTGTATGTATTGTTGTTCAGTGTGTTTGCCACCTTTGGAAAGCGCAAGAACATGGAGGCCTTTGGCAGACGTATGGAGGAGGGGATTACCAGAACCGCGTCCTGTATTTTCGTGATTTATTTGTTCCTGACCACCAGCGTAGCCATGATTATTTCTGCCATAGAACAGCTGCCCTTTCTGACCTGTCTGTTTGAGACGGTGTCTGCGGCGGCGACGGTAGGTTTGACCTTGGGGATTACTCCCTCCGTGGGCATGGTGTCCAAGTTGCTCTTGGCATTTTTGATGATATGCGGAAGAGTAGGCTCCGTTACGGTATTGATGGCCTTTGCTTCGGATAAAAAAGCAGTGGTTTCCAGACTGCCCGAAGAAAAGGTACAGGTAGGATAGAAGAGAGGAAGAGAATATGGCAAAGAAAACAAGACGTAAGAAATCAATTCTGATTATTGGATTGGGACGTTTTGGTCGTCATATGGCGCAGAAATTTATAGAGGATGGACATGAGGTGATGGCCATCGATAATCAGGAGCAACGCGCGGATGACGCAGTGGGAATGGTTCAGCAGATTCTGATCGGAGATGCTACTGAGGAACGTTTCATGGAGACCATCGGCGTTCGCAATTTCGACCTGGCGGTTATCGCGGTAGCAGATAATTTCCAGACGGTTTTGGAAATTACCGTACTTTTGAAGGATTTGGGATGCCCTTACGTTGTTGCCAGGGCGACCAGGGATGTTCATCGTAAGCTCCTGCTTCGAAACGGGGCGGATTATGTAAGCTATGCGGAGCGTGATGTGGCAGAGCGTCTGGCCATCCGCTTCAGCGCAGACAATATTTTTGACTTCCTGGAATTGACCCCGGAGGTGGGGATTTTCGAGATTGCGGTTCCCAAGAGCTGGGTGGGAAAGAATATGATACAGTTGTCCATCCGTAACAAGTATCATGTCAGTGTACTGGCTACCAAGAAGGAGGATAAGGTATTTCCTCTTCCCCATCCGGAGCATGTGTTTGAAAAGGATGAGAATGTTATGGTCATGGGAACTGTCAAGGATGTAAAGGCGTTGAATTAATAAGGGAAAGGTATTGAGTTCATGTATACAGACGGCAAAATTTATATGGGGCTTGCAAACAATCAGAGGGTAAATATGGAGCTTGGCATGAGCAATCGTCATGGTTTGATTGCCGGAGCCAGCGGTACCGGTAAAACCATTACCATGAAGGCGATGGCGGAGTCCTTCTCCGATGCGGGAGTACCGGTTTTCCTTTGTGATGTAAAAGGCGATGTTTCCGGGTTGGCTTCCCCCGGTGTATCCGGCGAGGGAATGGAGAAGCGTATTGATAAGTTTGGTCTACGGGACTGCTTCCGCTATCAGTCCTACCCCGTGTGTTTCTGGGATATCTACGGAGAGGGTGGGCATCCTATTCGTGCAACCGTTTCCGATATGGGGCCGGAGCTATTGTCCCGTCTTTTAAAGCTGACCCCCGCACAGGAGGGGGTACTGAATATTGTCTTTCGCATTGCGGATGACAAGGGTCTTTTGCTGATTGACCTGAAGGATCTGCGTGCAATGCTTACCTATGTGAATGAGCATCGCATGGATTATTTGACTACATATGGTAATATTACGCCCCAGTCTGTGGGTGGCATCCTGAGAGCACTGCTTCCCTTGGAAAATCAGGGGGGAGACTTGTTCTTTGGTGAGCCCGCATTGGATATTTTTGACTGGATTCGCAGGGATTCCGACGGCAGGGGCGTGGTGAACCTGCTGAACTGTGTGAAGCTGGTCCAAAACCCTACCCTGTATGCTAGCTTTATCCTCTGGATGATGGCAGAACTGTTTGAAAGATTGCCGGAAGCCGGGGACCTGGAGAAACCGAAGCTGGTATTCTTTTTTGATGAGGCACATTTGTTGTTCGCCGATGCTCCCCGTGTACTTGTGCAGAAGATTGAGCAGATGGTGAAGCTGATTCGTTCCAAGGCAGTGGGCGTATATTTCGTGACCCAGAGCCCCAGTGATATTCCGGACAGCGTATTGGCACAGCTGTCAAACCGTGTACAGCATGCGCTCCGTGCATATACTCCGGCAGAGCAGAAGGCAGTAAAGGCAGCAGCACAGTCCTTCCGTGTAAATCCGGAGTTCAAGGCAGAGGATGTCATTATGGAGCTTGGTGTGGGTGAAGCACTGACTTCCTTCCTGGATGAGAAGGGTGTACCTACCATGGCACAGAGAACCTCCATCATTTGCCCTCAGAGCCTGATGGCTCCCTGCTCCGAGAGCGAACGTCAGTCACAAATGGCTATGGACGGCATGTCAAAGTATGATCAGATGATTGATAATGAGTCTGCATATGAAGTGCTTGAGGACGAGAGAGAGCAGGATGCGGAAAAGGCCAAGTTAGAGGCGGAGAGAGCTGCATTCGAGAAGGAAAAGGCAGAGTACGAGAAGCAGAAGGCCAAGGAAGAAGAGGCGGAACGAAAGAAGAAAGAGAAGGAAGCGGAGGCACTCCAAAAGAAGAAGGAGAAGGAAGCGGAAGCTGCCCAGAAGAAGAAAGAAAAGGCTGCTGAGCGCCGCAAGACGCAGATTGAGCGGCAACTGATTAATACGGGGATGCAGGTGGTAAAGAGGGGCCTGTTTAAGACCTTATTTAAGTAAGTACGTGGAAAGAGGATGCCGAAAGGCACCCTCTTTTCACGTTTAGTTCGTCTATAAAAGCTTTTCAATTTTTAATCCGGGTTGGTCTGCCAGATTGATATATCTGCCTTCGCATTCGACCACAGGTCTGGAAAGCTTGGAACGATTTACGAATACGATGGTGGCAATGGTACCATCACTTAAGAGACATTGGTTTTGAATGTAGGTATTTACCACATTTTCCAGGAAGACCAGCAAATACTCCACCTCGTACTTCTGAAAGCCTTCCTCCTCGAACATTTCAATAACACGGAAGGGACATAGCGCTTCCCGATAGACACGTGTTGCGGTCATGGCGTCATAAACATCTGCGATTGCAACAATTCTTGCAAAGCGATCAATCTGCTCTCCGCGAAGACCTAAGGGGTAGCCGGTACCGTCATTTCGCTCATGATGCATCAGTGCAGCATTCCTAATGTGAACGTCCACATTTTTTTCCTGTAACAGCTTGTATCCTCTGACGGTATGGTTTTTTACTTCCGAATACTCCGTGGCGGAAAGCTTGCCGGGTTTGGTAATCAGGGACTGATCCACCATAATCTTTCCAATGTCATGGAGGAGCCCGCAGGCGGTAGCCATCTCCACATCCTCGGGGGAAAGCTTTAACCACGTGGCCAGAACATTACAGATAAGCGCCACATTCATGCAGTGTGCATAGGTGGAGTCATCATATTCACGCATATTATGAAGCATATCCAAAACGCTCATGGAGCTGTTTGTCCCGGAAACCATGCTCAATGAGCTTTGCAGCAGCTCCCTTACATCCAGATCAACATTCTTCTCAACTACACTGTTTAAGGTTGTTTTGAGGGAGTCCAGCTTCAGGTCATAATTTTTGCGAAAGGCTTTATACTCTTCGGAGGCGCGAACTTTCTGACCATAGGTCATGTCCTCCGCTTCTTCCGTATTCGATTCCTCGAATTCCTCCAAATCCGCGGTGATAGGGGAATCCTCCACACAGACAGCCAGGATATTGTAGGACTGCAATCTGCGGATATGAGATTCTTTTAACAACGTGCCTTTTTCAATAATGAGCTGTTTGTTGATATCCAGAACACTTTCGGCAGTTACCATGCCGGGAAGCAATTGAGCGATTGCTATTTTTTTCATGGTTTTTGTCCTCATACGTTTTGCGAATAACTATATTAATTATACTTCTTTTGTAAGAAAGTGTCAATTTTTTCGGATGAAATACACCCCGCCGGGAAGGGGAATCCAAGAACTTTGTATTGAATAAAGAGGATGAATCTGTTACAATATAGCGTGATACTAGGGTTAAAGGATTTTTACACACATGAGCCTGCTCCTATGCGGTAGTACGTAGCAGATCACAATCCGCAGGTATCACAGTTAGGGCGTTTGACCCTAACATCATAGTATTATGGTGACGTTATTTTGAACGTGTAAGGATTTTAACAAAGATAGGAATCTGATATGAAGTTAATTGAAAAAGTATTTGGAACACATAGTCAAAGAGAATTGAAGAGAATTGAGCCTTTGGTCCATAAGATTGAAAGCCTTCGCGACAGCATGATGGCGTTGTCCGATGAGGAACTTCGCGGCAAAACGGACGAGTTTAAGAAGCGTCTGGAACAGGGAGAGACCCTGGATGACCTTTTGCCCGAAGCATACGCGGTAGTTCGGGAGGCTGCAAGAAGAGTGCTGAATACAGAGCACTATCGTGTGCAGCTAATCGGTGGTATCATCCTTCATCAGGGTCGTATCGCTGAAATGAAGACCGGTGAGGGTAAGACCCAGACCTGTTTGCTCCCGGCATATTTGAATGCGTTGACCGGAAAAGGCGTACATGTTGTTACCGTAAACGATTATCTGGCAAAGCGTGATGCGGAGTGGATGGGCCAGGTACATGAATTCCTGGGGTTAAAGGTTGGTGTGGTTTTAAACCATATGACTGCCGAGGAGCGGCAGAAGGCTTATGCCTGCGATATCACTTATGTTACCAATAATGAGCTGGGCTTTGATTACCTGAGAGATAACATGGTTATCTACAAGGAGGAGCTGGTTCTTCGTGATCTGAATTTTGCCATCATCGATGAGGTGGACTCCGTATTGATTGATGAGGCCCGTACACCGCTGATTATTTCCGGTCAGAGCGGCAAGTCCACAGCCCTTTATGAAATGTGTGATATTCTTGCACGTCAGATGAAGCGTGGTGAGGATATGCAGGATTTGTCCAGAATGGATGCTATCATGGGTATCCAGCAGGAGGAGACCGGGGATTTCATCGTCAATGAGAAGGATAAGCTTGTAAACCTGACTGCTGCAGGTGTGGAGAAGGTAGAGAAATTCTTCCACATAGAGAATTTTGCGGATGCGGAGAACTTAGAGATTCAGCACAATATTATTCTGGCACTTCGCGCACATAACCTGATGTTCCGTGACCAGGATTATGTGGTAAAGGATGATCAGGTATTAATCGTGGATGAGTTTACCGGACGTATCATGCCCGGCCGTCGTTATTCCGATGGTCTGCATCAGGCAATCGAGGCAAAGGAGCATGTAAAGGTGAAGCGCGAGAGTAAGACTCTGGCCTCCATTACCTTCCAGAACTTCTTTAACCTGTTTGAAAAGAAATGTGGTATGACCGGTACCGCACTGACAGAGGAGAATGAGTTCCGTGAGATTTACGGAATGGATGTTGTGGAGGTTCCCACCAACAAACCGGTAGCACGTATCGATCATCAGGATGCGGTATATAAGACAAAAGCGGAGAAGCTGAATGCAATTGTGGATGCAGTGCAGGAGGCACATGCGAAGGGACAGCCTGTGCTGGTAGGTACCATTACCATTGAAGCCAGTGAAGAGCTGAGCAGGATGTTGAACAAGCGCGGCATCAAGCATAAGGTGCTGAATGCGAAGTTCCATGAGCTGGAGGCGGAGATTGTAGCAGATGCGGGTATTCATGGGGCAGTTACCATCGCTACCAACATGGCAGGCCGTGGTACGGATATTAAGCTGGATGCAGAGGCAAAGGCGGCAGGCGGTCTGAAGATTATCGGCACGGAGCGTCATGAGTCCAGACGTATTGATAACCAGCTGCGTGGTCGAAGCGGACGTCAGGGAGACCCCGGTGAGTCCAAGTTCTATATTTCCTTGCAGGATGATTTGATGAGACTGTTCGGTTCCGAGCGTCTGATTTCCATGTTCACTGCTCTGGGTATTCCCGAGGGGCAGGAGATTGAGCATAAGGCTTTGACCAACGCCATTGAATCCGCCCAGAAGAAGATTGAGAACAACAACTTTGGTATTCGTAAGAATCTGTTGGAATATGACCGTGTTATGAGCGAGCAGCGTGAGATCATCTACGAGGAGCGCCGTCGTGTATTGAACGGTGAGAGCATGCGGGATGTAATTTACAAGATGATTACTGATATCACAGAGAATTGTGTGGACATCAGCATCAATGACGATGTGACCAAGGAAAGCTGGGATTATGAGGAACTGAATGCATTACTGCTTCCTACCATCCCTCTGGAGGAGATTACTCCCGAGCGCGTAAAGAAGAGTAAGAAGAATGATTTGAAGCAGCAGTTAAAGGAAGAGGCTGTAAAGCTCTATGAGAGCAAGGAGGCGGAGTTCCCGGAAGAGGAGACCATCCGTGAGCTGGAGCGTGTCATCCTGCTTAAGGTAATCGACAGAAAGTGGATGGATCACATCGATGATATGGAGCAGCTGCGTCAGGGTGTTGGACTGCAGGCATATGGTCAGAAGGATCCTCTGGTAGAGTATAAGGCAAGCGGCTACGATATGTTTGATGAGATGACACAGAACATCCGTGAGGAGACCGTTCGTCTGTTATTCCATGTAAAAGTGGAACAGAAGGTAGAGCGTGAGCAGCAGGCAAAGATTACAGGTACCAATAAGGACGATACTTCCGTGAAGGCTCCTGTAAAAAGAGAGAATGCAAAGATATATCC
>CALYSH010000026.1 GCA_945485625.1 uncultured Lachnospiraceae bacterium
GGCGAAGTAACCACATGAGCAAAAGGAAAGCCTTGAAAAGGCGATTTTGCGAATGAGGTTCTGAATCGTTATGATTATCTTTTGATTATTGTTCCTTCTGTCCGTAATAGGCATTTGCACCATGTTTTCTGTAATAATGCTTGTCCTGAAGCTCCTGGGGAGCAGGTGCAATCCGGGGATTAATGGTCTCTGCACGGTAAGCCATCTTGGCCACTTCCTCCAATACCACCGCATTGTGCACCGCTTCATGGGCATCCTTTCCCCAGGCAAAGGGGCCATGATTCTTGCAAAGCACTGCAGGCACTGCCATGGGATCCTTGCCCATACGCTTGAACTCGTTTACAATCAGATGCCCGGTATTCTCCTCATAGGCATCCGCAATTTCCTCTGCGGTCAGGCATCTTAAGCAGGGAACCTCACCATAAATATAATCCGCATGGGTGGTGCCGTAGCATGGAATACTTCTGCCTGCCTGTGCCCAGCTGGTTGCATAGGAAGAGTGGGTATGTACCACACCGCCGATTTCCGGAAAAGCCTTGTACAGCTCCAGATGGGTAGCGGTATCGGAGGACGGATTATAGCGTCCCTCCACCTTTTTTCCGTTCAGATCCATAACCACCATATCCTCGGGAGTCAGCCTGTCATAATCCACACCGCTGGGCTTGATGACAAACAACCCCTTCTCTCTGTCGATGGCGCTTACATTTCCCCAGGTAAAGGTCACAAGTCCGTATCTGGGAAGGTCCATATTTGCTTCATATACCTTCTGTTTTAATTCTTCTAACATATCTGCCTCCGTCAATCAGCGCATACCTTCCACTGCCGCCTTTTCAGCGGAAAGAGTTGCCACATATTTTGTCATAAATGCATCAAAGCCTGCTACATCCGAAGCCTGTGGTGCAATGGTGGTTCCGGTCTGACCGGCAAAAATCTTCTCGCTCAGGTAATCAGCCAGTCCCTCGTTCTCACCCTTCTCCATCATATATGCTGCCAGAACAGCCATACCCCAGGGTCCCCCCTCACTGGCGGTGTCCATTACGGTAACCGGTGCATTCAATGCCGCTGCCAGAATCTGCTGACCAACCACGGGAGTCTTAAACAGACCGCCGTGTCCCATCAGGGAATCCACCGCAACCTTTTCTTCCTTTAAAAGAATATCGTTTCCAACCTTCAATGCAGCCAGTGCACTGTAAAGGTGACTTCTCATAAAGTTTGCAAGGGTAAAGTCTGCATCAGGCATACGTACAAACATGGGTCTGCCCTCGTTCAGGCCGGTAACCGGCTCGCCGGAGAAATAATTGTATGCCACCAGACCGCCGCAATCGGCGTCTGCCTCCAGAGCCTTGCGGTACAGGGTTCCGTACAAATCGTTTTTGTCTATCTTCATGCCAAAGGTCTCTGCAAACTGGTCAAAGAGATTGACCCATGCATTCAGATCGGAGGTACAGTTGTTGCAGTGTACCATTGCTACAGGCATACCGTCGGGGGTGGTTACCATGTCGATTTCCTCGTAAGCCTTCTTCATGGCCTTCTCCAATACCACCATGGAGAATACGGAGGTACCTGCGGATACATTGCCGGTGCGTACTCTTACGCTGTTGGTTGCCACCATACCGGTACCTGCATCACCCTCGGGAGGACACATGGGAATGCCGGCCTGCAGATTACCGCTTACGTCCAGAAGGGCAGCCCCTTCCTCGGTAAGGTAGCCTGCCTTTTCTCCCGCATTCAGAACCTTTGGAAGAATTCCCTTAATATTCCATGCAAAGCCTTCCTTACTTACCAGCTCGTCAAACTTTGCAAGCATGTTCTCATCATAATCTCCGGTAGTGGAATCAATGGGGAACATACCGGAGGCCTCGCCTACGCCAAGCACCTTCTCGCCGGACAGCTTCCAGTGAATATAGCCTGCCAGCGTGGTGAAGAAATCAATCCTTCCAACATGCTCTTCCTTATTCAGAATTGCCTGATATAAATGTGCAATACTCCATCTCTGGGGAATGTTGAACTCAAACAGAGGGCTCAACACCTTTACCGCCTCTCCGGTCATGGTATTTCTCCAG
Source organism: uncultured Lachnospiraceae bacterium (assembly GCA_945485625.1). GTDB lineage: Bacteria > Bacillota > Clostridia > Lachnospirales > Lachnospiraceae > Acetatifactor. The sequence continues at coordinate 2,064 of CALYSH010000026.1, forward strand.
GTACGGAAGGGAACCAGTAATTCACCCTTCTCGTCAAATGGCATATATCCGTGCATCATACCCGAAAATCCCATGGATCCGATGGTGGTCAAAGTCACACCATACCTGTCCCGCACATCCTTCACAAGAGATGCGTAGCAGTCCTGTAATCCACCCCAGATATCCTCCAGGCTGTAGGTCCAGATATGATTCTCCAGACGATTCTCCCAGTCATGGGTACCCATTGCTATGGGGTTGTGGGTTTCATCCACAAGCACTGCCTTAATACGGGTAGAACCAAATTCAATACCCAGCGCTGTTCTGCCGGCTTCAATTGATGCTTTTGCGCTCATAAATACCTCCATTATTATACTTCTTGAATCGTGTTAAGGGCAAAAGATTAAAGTTTTAAATTGTCCGGAATTGTTTGTCATAGAGCGGAACCTTAGTTGCACTTAGCAGTGACAAAGAAGCCTTATGAACAAAAATCCGACTGTCTGAGCGTAGCGAGTTTCGGATTTTTGTGAATGCCTTTCGCTGCTTTGTCAATGCTTAGTGCATCTTGGTTTCGCGGCCTGCAAACAATTCGGACAATTAAAACGTGGAAGGCTTTTGCCCTAAACAAACCTTAATTCCAGTATAATAATGGAGGTTTTTAAAGTCAAGAATCGGCACCCGCAAAAACATATTCGGGCAATAAATGGCATACAATAGAGCAACATCATCCTATCGGAGCACATTCTTTTGAAACGACGCACCCATTTAAGTCCGAAGCAGCTGCTCCTGTTTGCTCTTGCACTTCTGCTGTTCACTGCCATCATTCTGTTTTGCTTCTCACGGACAGAGGATCAGAATGAAGCATTTCAGAATCTGTCCCGGGAACTGTTTTTATCTGAGGTCACCGGCAATACCCTGAACATGCATTACACCATCGCGGATCCCGGACGCTTCGGCATCACAGATTATTCGCCCTGCCTGCCCTGTTACCTTCCCGGGCAGGCCACCAGCGAAAATGCCGGACGCAGAGAACTGATCTGTCGATTGGAAAAGCTTCATCCCCAAAAGCTCTCCGATGAAAACCGTCTCACCTACACTCTGCTGCATAACTCCCTTTGTCTGGAGGACGCCATGGAGCAATACCCTTACTTTTCCGAACCGCTGGGACCCCATAGCGGCATGCAGACCCAGCTTCCCATTCTGCTCTCCGAATACACCTTCCGGACTGTTCGTGATATCGAAGATTATCTTGCCCTGCTGGAACAGTCGGACGAATACCTGACCTCTCTTCTGACCTATGAGCAGGAAAAGGCAGCTGCCGGAATGCTCATGTCCCGGGAGAGTCTGACCCGGGTCCGTCTTCAATGCGACACAATTGTCACAAAAGAAGAATTGTCCGAAAATCGTCATTTTCTCCAGGTCACCTTTTCGGAGCGTCTTCTTCCCCTCCTGACCGACCATATCATTTCCGAAGCGGATGCAGAAAAGTACACCGTCAATCACAATCGTCTCCTAAAGACCGTGCTTCTTCCCGCCTACGAAACACTTTCCGATGGTCTTCTTTTATTGGAAGAAGCCTGTTCCTCGGAAACCCCGGCCGGACTGGCTTCCTTCCCGGGCGGCAGGGAGTATTATGCTCTTCTATTATCTGCAGAAGCCTCCACCTCCCTGACTGTATCGGAGGTTAAGGAATTGCTAAAGGATCAGCTGGTCACCTGTTACACCCGTCTTCGCATGCTTCGGGAGGAATATCCGGAATTACCCCGGGCAATGGAACAGGGAACCTATCAGTTCCTGCCCTTTCCGGATGAGGCCTCCATGCTGGAGGATATAAACCGTCGATGTCGGGATAGCTTCCCTCCCCTGAACGGAGGGACCGCAAAGCCGGAAGTCACCATCAAACAGGTTTCTCCCTCCCTGCAGGAATACACGGCGCCTGCCTTCTATCTGACCAGCCCTTTCGATGCCACTGACCGGAACATCATCTATATCAACCCCGGAAAGGTCCCCTCTCCTTTGGAGCTTTACACCACCCTGGCCCATGAAGGTCAGCCCGGACATATGTATCAGAATGTTTATTGCAGTCAAAGCTGCATGGCAGAGGATTCCTTTCCGGTGCGCCGCCTCCTATGGTACGGAGGCTTTCTGGAGGGCTGGGCACTGTATGTGGAATTTCTGTCCTTTGACTATGCTGCCTGCTGCATGGATGAGCAAGGTCGTCCTCTGGAGGCCGCCTGTATCCGGGCCGAAAAAGAGAGTCGGAGCCTCCAGCTCTGTCTGTACAGCCTCCTTGACCTGACAATCCACAGTGAAAATGCCTCCCTGGCGCAGGTTGCTAAAATACTGACCCACTTTGGCATTCAGGACTCTCAAAGGCAGACAGCAATCTACAACTACATTGCAGACAATCCCTGCAATTATCCCAAATACTATGTGGGCTATCTGGAGCTGTGCCGCACCAAAGCCCTGGCGCAGGAATGCTGGGGAAGCAGCTATAGTGACCTGGGCTTCCACAGATTTCTCCTGGAAACCGGTCCCTGCGACTATGCCACCCTGCAGACCTGCATCCGGGAGTTCCCCCTGACCCACAGTTAATCAAACGCTATCCTTCCCCTTGTCCTCCGAAGCCAACAGTATGTGCAATTATTGCGATTTTTTATAATTTCTTTGCACTTATTGTCTTGCAATCCGATTCTTTGTGTGCTATGATTAATTGATTTCAGGTGGTGTTGCGCAATCTGCGCATGCCTTTCAAAGGAGAATTGAATGAATCCGGCAGAATTACACTCGATAACCGAAGAACAGAAGCGTCGTTACTTTGTGCAGCCCGACATGCTGCCGTCCTTCCAGCGTTCCCTGGATGGAGATCTGGAATATTCCCAATATGTAAAGGGTTCCCCCTTCCGTTTCTGGTTCAACAATCAACCCACCGGTTTTACCGATCATTGGCACACCGCCATGGAAATCATTTTTACCCTGGAAAATACTTACACAATCGAAGCGCACCAGCAGAAGTATGTCATGGAGCCCGGAGATATTGCAATCATTCCCTCCGGAACCGTCCATTCCATCTCCTCTCCGGAAAAGGGCTGCCGGTTTGTATTTATGTTTGAGCCTAATTTGTTTTCCCAGCTTCCCGGATTTAATTATGTTTTATCCCTGATTCCCCAGCCTGTGCTGATAAACTATGACACCAATCCTCAGCTTTACCGGGCAGAGACAGCTCTTCTCTGGGAACTGGTGGAGCATTACTGGGGGAATGGACTTACCAAGGACTTAAACATCTTCTCAACCATGATCCGCTTTTTTTCCACCTTTGGTGAGCATACGGCTAATGTCATCCCTCCTACCATAAACAATTCCTCCAAGGCCGGTTCACTGGTCAGCAGGCTTTCCATGGTATTGGACTATCTGGACACACATTATTCCGAGAATATTACTTTGGAGGAGGCCGCAAACATTGCCTGTTTCTCCAAGTTTTACTTTACCAGACTGTTTAAGCAGTACACCAATCAGACCTTCTATGATTATCTGAGTACCAAGAGGATAAAGGCAGCGGAACAGATGCTCATCATCCCCAATCTGCCCATAACGGAAATCTCTCTGAAGGCAGGTTTTTCCAGCCTGTCCTCCTTTAATCGTACCTTTAAACGTCTGAAGGGTTGTTCTCCTTCCGAGTACCGCTCACTCTACAGTCTGGAAAATAAAATCAAAAAAGACTAAACGCAGGACAATCCTATGGAACAATTGTTTTTCAGCTTAAACGCCACAATTCCCGTATTTCTGTTAATGGTAATCGGTTATGTATTGAAACAGACTCGTATTGTGGATGAACCCTTTGTCAAAACGCTGAATTCCTTTAATTTCAAAATCACACTGCCTCTGCTCTTGTTTCGTGACATTGCAGAGAGCGACTTCTATTCCGTATGGGATACCAAATATGTCCTGTACTGTTTTTTTGTCACCCTCTTTTGTATCACCATTACCTGGGTAGGCGCTGCACTGTTTTATAAGAGCAAAGAACACCTGGGTGAATTCGTCCAGGCGTCCTTCCGAAGCTCTGCCGCAGTTCTGGGAATCGCCTTTATTCAAAACATTTACGGCACCTCCGGCATGGCTCCTCTTATGATTATCGGCACCGTCCCTCTTTACAATGTAGCTGCCGTAGTCATCCTTTCCTTTACCGGCAAAAAAGGCTTTTCCAAAAGTACCCTGAAGTCCACCCTGAAGGGTATCGTGACCAACCCCATTATCATCGGCATCCTTCTGGGCATGGTGGTCTCCGCCTGTCGGATTCCCTTTCCGTTCATTGTTCAGAAGACCCTGGGCAGCATGTCCTCTCTGGCCACCCCTTTGGCTCTATTGGGTCTGGGCGCCGGCTTCGAAGGCAGAAAAGCCTTAAAACAGCTGAAGCCCACCACAGTGGCTTCCCTGATTAAACTGGTCATCTGGCCGGTTCTGTTCCTTCCCCTTGCCGTAGCCCTGGGCTTCACCGGTGAAAAGCTGGTAGCCATTCTGATTATGTTAGGCTCTCCCACCACCGTCAGCTGCTACATCATGGCCAGAAACATGGGCCACGAAGGCACTCTGACCTCCAGCGTGGTGGTAGCAACCACCTTTTTCAGCTCCGTTACCATCACCCTCTTCCTGTTCCTTCTGCGAAGTATGAGCTATATTTAGAATCATGGGGAGCCTGTTTCCGGGTTTGTGCGGGAGGGAAGTCCCTTACATTGCAAATCATCAGATGGATTGCGGCCGAGGAGCCAAGATGCACTAAGCATTGACAAAGCAGCGAAAGGCATTCACAAAAATCCGAAACTCGCTACGCTCAGACAGTCGGATTTTTGTTCATAAGGCTTCTTTGTCACTGCTAAGTGCAACTAAGGCTCCTCTCTATGACAATCCATTCTGATGATTTACAACGTCTCAGTCCTTTTCCCTCCCGCACAAACCCGGAAACAGGCTCCCCATGCTTTACCTTCCAAGCAGTATACTGGCAATGGTCCCGGCAAGAGTGGATAACAGGGCCCCCGCCAGGGTATAGCGGGTCTTTGTGACCTTAACCGCCAGGAAATATACACTCATGGTGTAAAAGACTGTTTCCGTACAGCTCATTAATATAGAAGCAATCCGGCCGCAGACCGAATCCGGTCCCAGCGTTTCAAAAATATCGATTACCAGGCCTGTGGCGGCGGAGGAAGAAAACAGCTTTACAGCCAGCAAAGGCACCAACTCCGTGGGAAGACCGATTGCCCCGGTGACGGGTTTACAGATTACACCGATAAAGTCAAAAAAACCGCTGGCCCGAAGGATTCCGACCCCCACCATCAGACCAATCAGGGTAGGCATAATGTCCACCACAATCCGCAAGCCCTCCTTCGCTCCCTTCAGAAAGCATTCATAGGTTTTCACCCCCGACACCATTCCATATCCAACCACATAGAATATCACTGCAGGGATGATCAGATTTGACACCTGTGTCATAATGCTCATCCGTGCACCGCTTTTCTGCTGCACCTGTCCTTCCATTTGATGAAGCAGACCGCGGCCACGGAGCTTACCAGAGTCGCCAGAAAGGCCGGTGCCAGAATTCCCGCCGGATTAGCGCTTCCGTACTGGCTTCGATAGGCCACCATATTCACCGGAATCAGCTCCAGGGAGGAAATATTGAAGATTAGGAAGTTACACATTTCATTGCTCGCGACTCCCTCCCGATAGGTCCCCCGTTCCTTCTCCAGATCCTGTAGCGCTCCCATGGCTTTTAATCCCGCAGGTGTACAGGCCCAGCCCAGTCCCAGCATATTGGCAATGATATTGGTAGCGATATACCCTCTGGCAGGATGCTCCTTTGGTATGTCCGGAAATAAAAAATGCAAAAAGGGCCCGATTCCCCGGGTCATTTTTGCAACAATCCCTGCTTTGTCCGCTATTTCCATCAACCCCATCCAAAGTGCCATAACGCCCGCCATGGTAATGCAAAGCTCCACCGCATCCCTGGTGCTGGCTAATGCCTGATTCGTCACCTCTGCCATATGCCCGGTAAAGCCTGCATACAAAACGCCCACTAAAATCATAACAGCCCAAATGATATTCAGCATCTCAATTCCTGCCTATATCCTTTGGGCTATTATATTCCGGTCATTTTTCTTTTATGCTTATGCTACACCATTGTCCTGCATGGTTTTGATAATGTCACCAACCGTCTCGATACCTTCCAGTTCCTCGGTAGGAATTTCAATTCCGTACTCTTCCTCGAAGGCCATTACCAATTCAAACAAATCCAGGGAATCTGCACCCAGATCATCCTTAAAATTGGTATCCTCGGTAATCTCCATTTCCCCTAAATTCAATCTCTCCAGAATGATTTCTTTTACTCTTTCCAGCATAAACTCCCTAACTCCTTTTTATACATGAAATAATAATCCTTTGGAATGAACATTCCATATTCAAGCAAAGTATAGGGGCACTCCATTCATTTGTCAAGATGGAGTTTACTATGTTTTCATTCCGTATAGAGTTACCCATGTTTTCATTCTGATTTTGCACGTTTTCATCCTCTATCGTGCAATTCTTTCTATTGCAACCTGCCATGTAATTGTATACAATGGGTTACAAACGATAACAACACATAAGAAGGGAGGCATTTATATGCCAAGAGATTCCGCAAGGAACAGAAGAAATGGTTTTGAAACCGTAAACGGCGGGCAGGATTTCCAGAAAGCAGCCCAGAGCGGCGGCAAGGTACTGGGAATCATCGCTTTGGTTCTGGCCGTACTCATTTTAATTTTCAACTCTGCTTATCAGATAAAGGAGCAGGAACAGGCCGTCCTGATTACCTGGGGTAAAGCATCCCCCGTCACCACCCCCGGTCTGCATTTCAAAATTCCTTTTGTACAGAAGGTAAAAAAGGTAAACACCACCATTCAGGGCTTTACTATCGGATATAATGTGAATTCCAATGTTTCCAATGAGTCCGAGTCCTTAATGATTACCTCCGACTACAATTTTGTGAATGTGGACTTCTTCGTAGAATACCGCTACGCAGACCCTGTGAAGGCGGTTTACGCATCCAAGTCCCCGGTAGAGATTTTAAAGAACATCAGCCAGAGTAACATCCGTACCGTCATCGGCAGCTACCCGGTTGACGATGTGCTTACTACCGGAAAGAACGAGATTCAGGCGAAAATCAAGGAAAAGATCCTGGAGGATCTGCAGGCTCAGGATATTGGTATCCAGCTGGTGAACATTACCATCCAGGATTCCGAGCCCCCTACCGCGGAGATTATGGAGCATTTCAAAGCCGTAGAAACCGCAAAGCAGGGTAAAGAAACCGCCTTGAACAATGCAAACAAATACCGCAACGAGCAGCTTCCCTCCGCCCAGGCAAAGGCCGACGGTATCATCAAGGATGCTGAGGCAAAGAAGACCGAGCGTATCAACGAGGCAACTGCCCAGGTGGCACGCTTTAATGCAATGTATGCAGAATATGTGAAGAACCCTATGGTCACTAAGGAGCGTATGTTCTACGAGGTAATGGAGGATGTACTTCCCGACCTGAAGGTCATCATTGAGAGCCCTTCCGGGAATGTCCAGACCTTCTATCCCTTAGAGCCCTTTGCAAACACCAATATTACCAGCAACAGTGGTTTGAATAACTAGGAAGGGAGGAAGAAATCATGAAAGCAGTTCGTAATGCAGTAATCGCTATTTTAGTCATTGTTTTATTAATGGTTGGCTCCTCCTGCTTTGTAGTGACCAACGAAAATGAATACAGCCTCATCCGTCAGTTCGGTAAAATCGATCACATCGTATATGATGCCGGCATCTCCATGAAGATACCCTTTATCCAGAGTGTGGACACCCTGCCCAAGCAGGTATTGATTTATGACCTGTCCCCCTCCGACGTCATTACCAGCGACAAGAAGACCATGATCTGCGACAGCTTTATCCTGTGGCACATCACCGATCCTTTGAAGTTTGCCCAGACACTGAACTCCTCCATCTCCAATGCGGAGGGACGTCTGGATGCCGTGGTATACAACTCCACCAAGAATGTCATCAGTAGCACCACGCAGGAGCAGGTCATCTCCGGTCGTGACGGTGCATTGAGTGCTTCCATCATTCAAAACATCGGAAACACCCTGGAGCAGTACGGCATTGAGCTTCTGTCCTTTGAAATCAAGCAGCTGGATCTGCCCAACGACAACAAGGCTGCTGTTTATGAGCGTATGATGTCCGAACGTGACAACATCGCAGCTACCTATACAGCAGAAGGCAATTCCGAAGCGCAGAAGATTCGCAACACCACCGACAAGGAAATCACCATTCTTCTCTCCGAGGCAGAAAAGGAGGCTGAAATCCTCATCGCAGAGGGCGAAGCAGAATATATGAAGATTCTCTCCGAGGCCTACAATGATGAGTCCAAGCAGGAATTCTACTCCTTCGTCAGAAGTCTGGATGCCTTGAAGCTTTCCATGAAGGGCAATAACAAGACTGTTATGCTCTCCCCGGATTCCCCCATCGCACAGATTTTCTACGGAAGATAAACAAGCGTTTTCTCTTTCAAAGCCCTCCGCGCACCTTGCGGGGGGCTTTTTTACCGTTTTATTTCTTTTGCTAAAATGCTCCCATTCCTTAATTGTGTTTGCAGAATCTGGAAATGAGAAAAAATATGTTGACAAAACGAAGCCGGTGTATTACAACTGTATTAAGATACTTAATACACCTAGTATAGCAGTTTCTAAATAACCGGACTTTTTGCACAGAATATCT
>CALYSH010000027.1 GCA_945485625.1 uncultured Lachnospiraceae bacterium
GAGGTAATGACCATGAAGACAATTCAAATTTCTTTAAATTCTATCGACAAAGTAAAATCTTTCGTAAACGATATCACAAAGTTCGATTATGACTTTGATCTTGTATCCGGAAGATATGTAATTGATGCAAAGTCTATTATGGGTATTTTCAGTTTGGACTTATCCAAGCCCATTGACTTAAACATCCATGCTGAAGACGGCATCGATGAAGTTCTGGCAGTGCTGAAGCCTTATACCGTATAGGGAATCGCTTCTCGCTTACATAAGAAAACAGGAAAACTGTCCCGGGGATGCAAGACCCGAGACAGTTTTTTTCGTTTACTCCACAATGATCAATTCCTCTGTCTCTAAGGCAGTCTTCACCAGATCATCAATCTGTTCCTCCAGATTTTTCTCATGACGGCGAATCACCTTAACATTTGGCTTTGTCACAGGATGCTTTGCCACAAAGATGGTACAGCAATCCTCAAAGGGAAGGATGGAGGTCTCAAAGGTTCCAATCTTCTCGGAAATCTCTACGATCTCCTGCTTATCAAAGCCGATCAACGGTCTGTATACCGGAAGCTCGCACACTTCGTTGGTTGCCACCAGGGATGTCATGGTCTGGGAAGCCACCTGACCGATGCTCTCACCGGTAATCAGACCCAGGCAATCGGTTTCCCTGGCAATATGCTCCGCAATTCGCATCATGTAGCGGCGCATGATAATGGTAAGCTCCTCATGGGGGCACTTCTCATGAATGTAGAGCTGAATGTCCGTAAAATTAATGACGTGCAGGTAAATGGGGCCGGTGTAAGCAGATACAATCCGGGCCAGATCCACTACCTTCTGCTTTGCACGCTCACTGGTATATGGCGGTGCATGGAAGTACACTGCATCGATCTTTACACCTCTCTTGGCGATCATGTAGCCTGCCACCGGAGAATCGATTCCGCCGGACAACAGAAGCATCGCCTTTCCGCCGGTACCTACAGGCATTCCGCCGGGTCCGGGAATAATCTCGGAATAAATGTATATTTTCTCACGAATCTCTATATTTAACAGAATATCCGGATGGTGAACATCCACTGTCATCTCAGGGTATGCGTTCAAAATCGCTTCGCCCATGTCCATGTTAATCTCCATGGACTCCTTGGGATAATTCTTGCGGGCACGTCTCGCCTGCACCTTGAAGGTACGGTTTCGATCCGGATACACATCTGCCAGATACTGAATTACGGTCTCGCAAAGCCTTTCGAAGCCCTCATCCTCCACATAGACAACCGGGCAGATACCGGAAATACCGAACACCTTCTTCAGCTGCTCCACAGTTTCCTCATAATCGAAATCCGTCAGGGCATCCACGAAGATTCTTCCCTGGGTCTTGTGCACAAAAAACTTCCCTTCGCATTTCTTCAGGGCATGATTGATCTGGTGAACCAATGCATCCTCAAACAGATACCTGTTTTTTCCCTTGATTCCGATTTCTGCGTACTTAATCAAAAATGCTGTAAACATATCAATTCCTTTCGTATAGGTCCTATGCCTTTCTGGTGTATCGCCTCAATACAGGCATTGTATCACATAATACCTTTAAAGTATAGTCAATTTCCTCCCGTGTATTCAATATGGAGAAGCTGAACCTCAGGGTGGACTCCAATAAGGACTTATCCAGACCTATGGCCTTCAATGTTGCGGAGGGCAGGGGCTTTTTGGCCGAGCATGCACTTCCCGCAGACACATAAATCCCCTTCTCCTCCAGGGCATGAAGCAGAACTTCACTGCGGATTCCCCGGAAGGATACACTGACAATGTGGGGTGCGGTCCCTCCTCCGTATGGTTCATCCGGCAACAAACCATTGATTCGGACGCCCTCCATCTCACGCAGACCTTCAATGAAATATTTCTTTAATCCATACAGATAGTCTATATCCGCATCAAAGTTTTTATACAAAAGCTCCGCAGCCATTGCCAGACCTGCCGCACCGGGTACATTCTCCGTTCCGGAACGGAGGTTCCCCTGCTGTCCGCCACCAAACAGAATGGGCTGAAGCTTCACATTGCTTCCCACATACAGCAGTCCCACACCCTTAGGTCCGTGAATCTTATGACCGCTTATGGACAGCATATCAATGTGCATACGCTTGGGGTATATTTTTGCCTTTCCAAAGCCCTGTACCGCATCCACATGAAATAAGGTGAAGGGATTCATCTTCTTAATCAGCTCTCCGGCCTCAGCGATAGGCTCAAGGGCACCGATTTCATTGTTGGTATGCATAATGGATACCAGGATGGTATCCGGAGTCATGGCACGCTTCAAATCCTCCAGCCGAATGACACCGAAGGAATTCACCGGCAGATAAGTTACCTGAAATCCCTGCTCCTCCAGATGATGCATGGTCTGAAGCACCGCCGGATGTTCAATCTGCGTGGTAATCAAATGCTTTCCTCTTCTGGCATTAGCGTATGCAGCCCCCATAATAGCCAGGTTGTCTGATTCCGTCCCGCCGGAGGTGAACAAGAGCTCTTTTTCTGTCACCTTTAACAGCTTTGCCATAGTCTCCCTGGCATAACGGATATAATTCTCCGCCTGCAGTCCCTTATTATGCATGCTGGAGGGATTTCCATAATCCTCACACATAATTTTCATCATTTGTTCAGCCACCTCAGGAAGCACCTGTGTGGTGGCGGAATTATCAAAATATACTTCCATTTACAGTTCTCCTTCATGCAGGGCAACACCCTCTGACGCTTTTGGTAAGAGGGTGAAAATATCTTGCTTATTTCAATATATGCCCCTATTTCTCCAGCTGATACATTAACCATCCCAAAACCGTAAGCCCCGCGGTCTCCGTACGCAGGATCCTCCTGCCCAGACTGATGGGTTCGATTCCGTTCTCCTGAGCCAGCCGGATTTCTTCCTCCTCAAAGCCTCCTTCGGGTCCGATAAAGACTGCAATGGTCTGACCGGGGCGCACCTGTTCTTCCATAAGCTTTCTGGTGTAATCCATATTCTCTGCCAGTTCATAGGGAATCAGGCGAAGATCCATTTCCTTTGCCCTCTCCACCGCCTGCGTGAAGGAAACCACACCGGATACCCGGGGAATGATCCCCCGCTTACTCTGCTTGGCTGCTGCCTCCGCAATTCCCTGCCATCTGGCGATTTTCCCGGCCGCCTTCTTATCATCCAGCTTCACCACACAGCGTCTAGTGGCTACCGGTACAATTTCGGACGCACCAAGCTCCACCGCCTTCTGTACAATCAGCTCCATCTTGTCTGCCTTGGGCAGTCCCTGGAACAGGATCACCCTGGAGGGAAGCTCCACGGCATCCTCCTTGATAAAGCGAAGCTGACACAGCACTCCCGCTTCCGTAAATGCCTCAATGGCGCAGCGATACTCTCTGCCGTCCTGACCGTTGCTTACATTCAATTCCTCTCCCACACGCATGCGAAGCACATTTTTAATATGATTTACATCCGTCCCGGTAATGATAACCTTCTTTTCTTCCAAATCAATCTGATAAGGCTCCACGAAAAACTGATTCATAACCGTTCCAATTCTCCCTCTTCCTTCTGTTCCTTCAGGCTTGAGCTTCCCAACGCCGCGGTAGATGCGATGCCCACTAACATCATCAGTGCCAGATTGACATAGTAGTGTCTAAGCGCACCCATGGCTTCATAAATGGGTCTTACATTGGCAAAAATGTCCCAGAAGGTAAAATAGTCCTTTGCTTCCATATAAAGTCCCACAGCCGCATCGGTATAGAATGCCAAAAAGCTCATTACCGTACTAAACACCAGGGAAATGAGAAAGCCCGTAACCGAATATTTCCCGGCCAGCTTCTTGTAGCCATACACGATGGCTCCCCCCAGAACAGCTCCGCCCAGAACAGAAATATAGCCCAGTCTGGCGATCAGGAAAACCACTGCTGCACCCACGAGAGAGCCCAGAAGCGCACCCACAATTCCCAGAAGATAATTTTCCTTCTTCTGAGCCCGCACGGCCTGTTCCCTGGATAACTGATATCGCAGGTTCTCTGCCGTCTCCTCACTTAATATCACATAGTTTCCCTGAAGCCGGTATACCGAAGACGAACCCACTACGCCCTTCTCATCGCAATTGACCGCTCCCCGGGCAGACAGTTCACCTACAACCATCCCAAGAGCCTCCTTGGCTCTGTCAATCACTGCCTGAAGCCCGCCTTTTAATTCGATCTGCAGGAAAATCCGATAACCCGCCGGCATCACATGGCACTTTTCCGGCAGGGAAAGCTGCTGCAATATCCCCGACTCCAGGACCCTTCCGTCCGGATAAGCTGCGCACAGGGAAACGCAGAGGCTTTGTTGTTTTTCCTTTCCCTCCGGCCGGATTACCATGGTAAAGTCCTGATATCTCCCATGGGCTGTCACCTGCTTTTTGTCATATTCCAATCCAATTCTCTCTGCAATCCCCTGCAGCGCCTTCCTGCCGTCTGCCATTTCTGTTCTCCTCTTTCCCCGGCCTTTCCCTTGTGAGCCGGATTACTGTACCTTCTGCGCCGTCACACTGACCCACTCACCCTGATAGGTCACCTCCAGCACCTTCAACCCTGCTGCCTTCACCGCATCCACTACGGTCTGCTCCTTATCATCGATAATTCCGGAGGTAATGTATACCGCACCCGGCTTCATCTGATTCACAATCACAGGCGTCAATGGTACCAGCACGTCAGCCAGAATATTCGCTACCACAATATCGTACTTCCCATAGCCTACCCGGTCCTGAATGTCCTTGTCGGAAATAATATTACCGATCATCATGTCAAACTGATCCTTCCGGATACCGTTCACTTCACAATTTTCCTCCACTGCAGGCACCGCGCAGGGATCCAGATCCGTACCCACCACATGCTTTGCACCAAACATCAGGGACAGAATGCCAAGGATACCGCTGCCGGTTCCTACATCCAGAAGCTCGGTCTCGGGAGTGATATACTTCCGAAGCTGGCGGATACAAAGCTGGGTGGTCTCGTGCATCCCGGTACCAAAGGCGGTTCCCGGGTCAATATGAAGCACCAGCTTTGCGGAATCCTCCGGCTTAATCTCCTCCCAGGAAGGAATGACCAGAATATCATCAATATAGAACTGGTGGAAATACTGCTTCCAGTTATTGATCCAGTCCACATCCTCGGTTTCATCCACGGCTACAGTACCCTCACCGATATCACAGAACAGCTTCAAATCCTCCAATTCGCTCTCGATGGAGGCAAGCATCTCCTGGCAGCTTACAGACTCCTCATTCACCTTCAGACTTCCGTCCTCCTGCTTTTCCACAAAAAAGCTTAAATATGCCAAGCCGTCATCTGCGGGGCCGTCGGGCAGAATATCCACAAACATCTGCTCCTTCTCCAGAGGAGTCAGGGGAATCTTATCCTCAATCTGCGCCCCCTCCAGTCCGATGTCATACAGGGTACTGATAATAATATCCTCCGCATCGGTAATTGTTTTAATTCGAAATCTGACCCACTTCATAGTAATCCTCCATTTTCACCTGTCTCATATTCCCGGAAGCAGAAGTCTTGTCCCAGGCGGAAACCTGCCCCCGTCCTCAACCGGTCCTTACACCAGCTCAAATACTGCACTGTTCTCCGTGGCGCTGTCTCCTGCAATGTTCACCTTGCAGGTGCCGGGCTCCCAGGTATATTTCATATCAATATTATAGAAGGAAAGCATATCCGGTGTAATGTCAAAGGAAACCTCTGCGCTTTCACCGGGCTGAAGCGACACCCTTCGGAATCCGCGAAGCTGCTTTACCGGGCGTACCACACTGCCGAATAAATCCGTCAGATACAGCTGCACCGTTTCCGTTCCTTCTCTGTCCCCGGTATTGGTCAGGGTTACGGTGGCAGTGATGGTCTGACCATCCCCCAGCCTGTCCCCGCTCAAACGTACCGGGCCGTAAGAAAAGCTTGTATATCCCATACCATATCCAAAAGGATACAGCACCCGATCCATCTGGTCAATATAGCCCATGACAAAGCTCTGCTCCAGGGTACCGTTGTTTGGTCTGCCGCTTCGGAACCGGTTGTAATAACAGGGCTCCTGGGCCACGGTGTAAGGGAAGCTCATGGGAAGTCTTCCGCCGGGCTCCTTCGCACCAAACAATACATCCGCCACTGCATTACCGCACTCGCACCCCGGGAACCATACCATCATCACTGCCTTGGAAAGCCGGGAAACCTCCAAAAGCTCCAGGGGTCTGCCTGCAAATACAAGAGTCACAATGTTTGGATTCACCTCTGCCACTCTGCGAAGGAGGTCCATCTGCTCCTCCGGAATGGTAATATCGGTACGGCTTGCTGCCTCGCCGGTCTGCTGGGAATGCTCGCCCAGGCACAATACGACACGGTCCGCCTCTTTTGCGGCAGCAATTGCCTCATCCAATAAGGGCTGCTTCTTACCTGCATCATAGATAAACCGTCTTCCGTCCTTTAACCGGTAGTCTGCTCCAAACATCTGACTGCCCTCACAGAAGCATATATCCGCTTCCATACCTGCCTTCTCCACACCCTGACGGATGGTAACCATCTTAGAGGCATCGGAGGGGAAGGACCAGGAGCCAAACACCTCATGATTGTCACTGTAGGGTCCGATGAAGGCTACCTTCTCCCCTGCCTGATTCTTCAGGGGCAGAATCCCATCCTCATTCTTTAACAGACAGAAGGACTCTGCGGCAGCCTCTCTTGCCAGCTTCCGGTGTGCATCACAGAGAAGCAATGCCTTCTCATCCTCCGCGTCCGCATCTTTATAGGGATTCTCAAACAATCCCAGTTCATTCTTTAACCGTAATACACGCAGGCAGGCTTCGTCCACCTGCTCCATGGTCAAACGCCCCTCCGCAATCAGCTCCTCCACATGGCGCACATAGGCAAGGGACATCATTTCAATATCCACACCTGCTCCCAGAGCCAGCTCTGCCGCATCCTTCTCATCTCCTGCAATGCCGTGGTTTACCATTTCCGCCACAGCACCGTAATCGGAAATCAGGACTCCGTCAAAGCCCATCTCCTCACGAAGCACCTTCTTCATCAGCCACTTATTGCCGGTGGAGGGCACATGGTTTAAGGTATTAAAAGAGGTCATCACCAGTCTGGCATCTGCGTCAATGGCCTCTTTGTAAGCAGGAAGGTACTCGTCACGCAGGGTCCTCTCGGAAAGCTCCACCGTATCGTAGTCCCTTCCGCCTTCCGCGCCGCCGTAGCCTGCAAAGTGCTTCACACAGGCTGCCATTCTGCCCTTATCCGCAACATTCCTTCCCTGATAGCCCCGCACCATAGCCGCACTCATCTTACCGTTTAAAAAGCTGTCCTCACCGGTGGACTCCATGACGCGTCCCCATCTGGCGTCCCTTACCAGGTCCGCCATGGGAGAAAAGGTCACATGGATTCCTGCTGCAGAACCCTCCCTTGCAGCCATCTCTGCCAGCTTCTCTGCCATATCCGGATCAAAGGTAGCTCCCTGGGCCAGGGGCACCGGGTAAATGGTCTCAAAGCCATTGATAATATCCAACATAAACAGCTGGGGAATGTGATGGGGCTGCTTCGCCATGCACGCATCCTGCACCTTCTTTAACCGTTCTGCACCGGAGATACTGAGAATGGAGCCGGTGCGGTCCAATTCCTCCTGTGTAATCTTAAAATAATCCAACGCTCCTGTAATCAGACTGTCTTCCCCAAACAAGGTACCTGCCACCTGTAAGAGCTGACCGATTTTCTCCTCTGTAGACATATCCTGAAGCAATGCTTTTAACTGTTCTTCCCTCATGTACTTCCCCTTCCCTTTTCTCCGGATTTGCACTCGTTCCCAAATCTTCCTATATTATAAGCGTTTTCTCAATTGTTTGTCAAATTGACTTGCCTTTTTTCTTGTGATTTCACCGGACTTTTCGTATAATAATGATGTAGGCAAAGGCCCCTGGGTTCTGTATATTCGGAATTGGATGACATTGAGCAAAATCTTAGTTACACTTAGCGTTGACAAAGGAGCCTTATGAGCAAAAATCCAACTGTCTGAGCGAAGCGAGTTTTGGATTTTTGTGAATGTCCTTCGCGAGTTTGACAATGCTTAGTGTATCTTGATTTTGCGACGCGGCCAATTCCGAATATACAGAGCCAAAGCGGGACTTTGCCCACATCATATGAACAAAACCGATCATCACAAGAAAAAGGGAGATACCTTATGAAGAGAAGAAAACGCTACGGGGCAGTTCTGGCCATGCTCCTCATGCTGGCCGTGGGGATGGCGGGCTGCGGAAACCGGGGAAAGTTAAATGAAGGAGACTGTAAATGCACCATTGTTTTTACGGATATTCCCAGGGAATTATCCATGCTGGAGGAAAATATACAGGAGAACTTCCATATCAACCTGACCCTGCGAAATCTTGCAAACGATAAGCTGTATAAAATCGTTCTGGATGCCTCCAATGATTACAAAGCGGAAATCTCCCTCCATCCCGGAACCTACCAGGTCTGCTATCCCTTTGTAAATCCCAAGGCAAATCTGGCCCTTTCCCTTTCTACGGATAAAGAAAATGTGACCTTAAGTCCGGAGACCCCATCCACCATCTCCATCCGGGTGGATAACCCGGAGGAATTCACCGAGCACTGGATGTCCATACAGCCCATGCCGGAAATGCTTCTTGCAGACACCTTCTGCGGACAGGTACAAATAGACCGCCGGATTGTAGCCATTGAAGAGATTCTTCCCTATCTGAATCTCACCTATACCAAACAGGTGACGGTGGGGGAAAAGCTTACCTTAACCGATGAACCCAGGGGAGTTACCGTATATCTCCAAAATCGTGGTACGGAAACCACGGACTGGAAAAGCTGCACCGTGTACGGAATTCATGTGACCAAAAACAATGTGGTCTTCCCCAAAGGCGTCACCCTTGGAATGAGTGCCCAAAAGGTCTGCCACACCAAGGACGGTCTTTTCGGAGAGCCGGACAGTCTAACCGGTACCCTGCTGTTTGGATGGGGCATGGGCGAAGTAAATGCCATCTACAAGGACCCGGTATCCGGGGACCGAATCCAACTGGATCTGGGTTCAGATGGTTCCTCCATTCAAAGCATCACCTATCTGCGGGAACAATTTGACTAGAAAGGAGGCACCCCATGGAGAAAATACTGAAAATAGCGAAAATCAATTTACTTGCTCTGGTGGGCCTTCCTCTCTTACTCATCGCCACCGCCTGCAAGTTAGTTTCCAAGGCTCTGGAGAAAATCGGTATTATTGTAGGAATGCTATTACTGACCGGTGCCCTGTCCCTTTTCTTTTCCTTCTTAAAAAATCCGAAGGAAGGCTTTCAGATGATTCTGTCCATTCTGGCCTTCGTCATCGTTTTGGGTCTGTTGGTCGCCATTGTGTACCTGATTCTGACCTATGCCGCCGCCATTGTGGTATTGATATGGACCGCGATCATTTCCTTCTTCGAGACAATCTATCGCACCACATACACCTGGTTCTTACAGATATTTGCCTCCTGCGAAGCCGATTATCAGTTCATCAGTCTAAACGGTCGAAAAGTGGCAAACGCCTTTGCATGTATCTTCTTTACGATTCTGCGTGGCGTAAATCAGGCGATTATCACGGTGATTTCCTTCGCCCTTCCGGCCGCCTATTTCATCAGTGCCGCAGCTGTTATCACTGCCCTCTGGAGTCTGAACAGCCGCATGCAGAAGGTATTCGGCCTCAATCTTCTGCAATACCTGGGTAAGCTGGACCTGCTTTCCGCCATTTCCGGCGTGGTGATGTTTATCGCCCTTCTGGGCATCGTAGTTGTATTTGTTATGTCCCTGGGAATCGAATGGCATGAATGGGCTCAGGAGCTGAAAATGAACAGCTCCGAATTAAGCAATCATATCAAGGATCTTTTGAAAAATGATTATAAATTTGAAAAGGGTACAGAAACAGACGGTGATACCGGCAATGCATATATGGCAATCCTGGAAGAACATATGGAGCATCTGAACAGTCTGGGCGACCTGGTGGAATCCGTGTTAAGCAAAAAAGACAATCCACTGCTTCGAAGTGCCTGGGGTACCTATTTTAGAAACCTGCAGGACATTGTGGAGGAATGCAGTAAATACCGGAAGGGTATCCCCGTGGATCAGTTCCGGAAACTGATTCCCCAGATTCAGTTGTTGGAGAAGCAGCGAAGTGAGGTAAAGGAACTGGCAGATAAGCTTCAGAAAATCAACGATGACCCGGTCAGCTCCTCTGTTTTCTTCTCCGGATGTACCACTGTGGAGAAGCTGGACAAGCGCTACAAGGCATTGTGTAAAACCTACCATCCGGATGCGGAGGGCGGTGACAAGGAAACCTTCCAGAAGATGAAGGATGAATATGATGAAATCAGAAAACATCTGGAGTCATAGAATGGTTACGGACAAGGATTAACAAGCGTGCTATTTTACACTCTGAAGGGGGATTATGACGATATAAATTATGATACTGGCGTTATTGCAGATTGTATTGATTATTTCCCCTGATTGTATTGATTATTAGCCTGAATTATTCATGGTTATGCCGTGAATAATTCAGGCTAATACTTTTCATCTCGATAAATTTATTTGCCGGGATATAACACATACGACTGGCCGGAAAAATCACAATTGACTAATTCTCCTTTGGGAAAAACTGCATATAATATATACCCAGCCACTTCTCCAAATGTATCGCTTTTTTTCTTCTTTCTCTTAGTCTTAAAACGAATTGTATTATTCTGCTTATCAATAATTATTCCATCACATATAATCTC
>CALYSH010000028.1 GCA_945485625.1 uncultured Lachnospiraceae bacterium
AACCTTCAACTTGTCACTCATAATTAAATCCTCCATTTATATAAAAATAATACTTTGCAATGATTCATTCACGTTCCATCAGATTTGCTGCCACCAGCCGGGTGCAGGAGTGTCCGGTTCTTCTGTTACGATATTGTAATTTTCGGAACCGGGCAGGTAATCCTCTTCCTTTGCAAGATATTCCCTGTGCAAAGCAATTACCTTTTCCATCGCCTCTCTTCCGGGAGCACCAATGGTCAACCGTTTTTCCACACAGGTCTTTAAGGAAACCGCATCAAAAATATCCTCTTCAAAGACGGGATGAATGGATTTCAGTTCTTCCAAAGAAAGCTTATCAATAGAAGTATTCTTATCAATACAGTAAAGTACCAACTGCCCGATAATTCCGTGAGCATCACGGAAGGGAACACCCTTGCCCACCAGATAATCTGCTGCATCCGTGGCATTGGTGAAGCCGTTCATGGCACTTTCCGCCATACGGTCCTTTTTAAATTTCAACGTTGCAATCATCCCGTTGAATAAACCAAGGCAATCCTTTACCGTATCAAACGCATCAAAAGCAACTTCCTTATCCTCCTGCATATCCTTGTTGTATGCAAGCGGAAGTCCCTTCATGGTAGTCAGTAAGCTCATCAATGCACCATATACCCGTCCGGTCTTACCGCGAACAAGCTCTGCAATATCCGGATTCTTTTTCTGAGGCATAATACTGCTTCCGGTAGAATACGCATCATCGATCTCAACGAATTGATATTCATTGGAATTCCAGATGATAATCTCTTCGCTGAATCGACTCAGGTGCATCATTACAGTGGACAATGCCGATAAAAACTCTATCAGGTAATCTCTGTCCGCCACGGAATCCATACTGTTTAGCGTAGGCCCGTAAAAGCCCATCAGATCCGCAGTCAATTCCCTGTCTAAAGGATAGGTAGTACCCGCCATGGCTCCGGCTCCCAAAGGACAATAGTTCATCCGGACCAGAATATCCTTCATGCGAAGCCTGTCACGCTTGAACATTTCAAAATATGCTCCGAAATGATGAGCAAGTGTAGTTGGCTGTGCTTTCTGCAGATGAGTAAAGCCCGGCATGTAGGTATCCACATTCTCTTCCATGGTCTTTAAAATTGTTTCCAACAGTTCCTTCAACAATTCATCCACCACGATTACCTGCAGTCTGGTGTACAATCTCATATCCAAGGCCACCTGATCGTTTCTGCTGCGACCGGTGTGCAGCTTCTTACCGGCATCACCAATCCGGTCAATCAGATTTGCTTCCACAAAGCTGTGGACATCTTCATACCTTGTATCAATAACAAGCTTTCCGTCCTTCACATCCTGTTGGATGGACTGCAGACCGTTCAAGATGCTGTTCATCTCCTCATCGGTCAATATTCCCTGTCTGCAAAGCATGATCACATGAGCAATGCTGCCCTGAATATCCTGAGCCAACAATCTTTTATCAAATTCAATGGACGCATTAAATTTATAAACCAACTGATCGGTTTCCTTTGTGAAGCGTCCGCCCCATAACTGTGCCATAATACAAAACCTTTCCCTGCAAATAAGCATTCAAGCTAAGATAAGCTAAACTTTAAACTATATTAACATAATTCATCTTTTTTTGCAAACAAAAAAAGGGAACATCCACGGGGATGTTCCCTTTTTTCAACAGCTTCATTCGACAATTTATTTATTGTCATCAATCTTCTTCTCAAGCTTAGCAAGCATATGAGCAGCGAAATCACGTCCGCCGATACCGAATGCAATAGCAAATGCTACTGCTACAGCAGCCAGAAGAAGTTCAAATGCTTTGTTTACGATAGCAGGTGCAACACCTAACTGATTCAGGCACATAAATGCAACCAATACATAAACAACAACCTTAGCGATGCATGCAGCACCCTTTGCGGAAGGGAACTTCTTAACGATGAAATTCTCAAGAAGTCCTGCGCAGAACAAACCTGCAATCAGAATAATCAATGCTACAATAATGGAAGGCAGGTAACCGATAATGGTAAGACCAACGCTGGTTACTACAGGGATATTCAATCTGGACAAAGCAGCGGTAATCACTACAATGCAGATGAATGCATAAACAATCTTTGCAATAATCACAGAGAAAGTGGTCTCACCGGTCTTGATACCGGTCTTCTCCTGAAGCACATCAACCTTGATAGCCTTCAGAACGGGAACTAACAGCTCCTTAACGATATTTGCGATGAAGAAACCTACAACCACAATAACGATAGAAGCGACTACACTGGGGATATATGCAACAAATGCATGTACCAGTGTATCAATGGGAGAAGAAATGTAGCTCAAGCCCAACTTGGACAGTACACCGGGCATAAATGCCAGGAAGGTAATGAAGTATACCAGCTTCGCAACAAATTCAATTGCACTGTTTGTAGCGGTATCCTTCACACCAAGCTTGCTCAAATACTGCTCTGCTCTCATAGCCTTTAAAAGCTTGGACACAAGACCCTTAACGATTGCCGCACAAACGAATGCAAGAATCAGCAGAACGATTGCAAGCAAAAAGCTGGGAATTGCACTTAATAGGGAATTTAAAATACTTAACATCCTTTTTTCCTCCTTATGTAATTTTTTAGGAAAAGCTGAAAATGGGACTCGAACCCACGACCCCTTCATTACGAGTGAAGTGCTCTACCGACTGAGCTATTTCAGCAAAAACCACAACACATGTATGATACTATATTTCCGTATAAAAGTCAATTCCTACACATGCGTGGTTAAAAAAAACTTATTCCTTCATGTGTACATCCAGCTGGGGGAAGGGAATTTCCACTCCGGCTGCATCCAGGGCTTTTTTGCACTGTTCGGTGATGCGCCATCTGGAAGTCCAGTAATCCTCATTCCGCACATAGCAGCGTACCCCCATGGTAACACCGCTGTCATCCAGACTGGCAACAAATACGGTCATATCCTGATCCTTGCAGCTCTTTTCGTCAGAAGCAAGAACCTGCTGCAAAATTGCTTTTGCCTTTTCTATATCGGCAGTATACGCAATCTGAAGTGAAACATCCAATCTTCTGAAAGGGGTGGCCGTCACATTTACCAGACTGTTATTTGCCAGATTACCGTTGGGAAGCATTACAACATGATTCTCGGGGGTAATCAGTCTGGTATAGAAAATCTGAATTTCATCAACGACCCCTTCATAGCTGTGAGAGCTTTCGATAATATAATCTCCTACCTTAAATGGCTTTAACAACAGAATTAAAACACCACCGGCCAGATTGGAAAGGCTGCCCTGAACAGCCAGACCGATCGCTACACCGGCAGAACCCAGGAGAGCCACAATACTTGCAGCATCCATACCAAGATTGGATGCAATAAAGAAAGCTAAGATAACATAGAGGGCAGTCTTTACAAAAGAGTCCACGAACTGTGCAACTCCCTTCTCCGCCTTAGCCTTTTCCATGGATTTCCGGATAATCTTGCGTACCAGCTTGATGAGCTGTACGCCAAACACAAAAATTATCAATTCAAAAACCACCCGCAAAAGCAGGTCAACAACATGGGCCACTGCCGGATTACTAATAAATTCCTGTATATTCATTTTCAAAACCTCTTATCAAAAAAAACATCTGTTACAAAATTCTGTTTGCGTTTCGCTTGCGAAGCTCTTGCGCCGGGCATGGTCACACATGCGATCCATTTCAACTCACGCAAGTGCGCATCCTCGTGGTGCGTTTTTAAAGTATATGGAACAAAGTGTCTTATACCATAAAAAACCCACACTATGAAAGACCGTGTAAAAACAGTCCGCTTCTAAGCTTCGGCTCAAACCAGGTGGATTTGGGCGGCATTAAGAGATTTGCGTCTGCCACCTCAAAAAGCTCATGAATGGATGTGGGATACATGGAAAAAGCTACCATTCCGTCCTTCTCTGCGCATCTTCGCTCCAGTTCCTTCAAACCGCGGATTCCCCCCACAAAATCAATTCGTTTGTCTGTTTTCGGGTCCTGAATTCCCAAAATGGGCTTTAACAGATTATCCTGTAAAATAGAAACATCCAGTCCTTTTACCGGATCCTTTGATTTCAGAGTCTCCCTGGCAGTAAGCCTATACCACTTCCGGTCCAGATACATTCCAAAGCTTCCCTTTGCCTCGGGATGATAAGCCTTTTCCCCCACACAGATGATTTCAAAGCTCTTTGACACCTCTTCCAGAAACTCCTTCGATGTCCTGCCGTTCAAATCATAAACCACACGGTTGTAATCCATGATTTTTAACTCTTCATCGGGGAACAGAACGGATAAGAAGAAATTAAATTCTTCTGTCCCATCATAATCGGGATGCTCGCTTCTTCTCTTCAATCCAACCTTTACAGCGGAAGCACAACGATGATGTCCATCTGCTATGTAAACGGAATCAATCTGTTCAAATGCCGTCCGTATGGAGGATATCTTTTCCTCCTCAGATATCACCCAGACCCTGTGTGTGATCCCATCCTCTGAGACAAAATCATATATCGGTTTCTCTACCTTCGCTGCAGAAACCACAGAACGCAAAGCATCCGTAGAACGATACGCCAAGAAAATCGGCCCGGTCTGCATATTGGTGATATCCACATGGTTGATACGGTCCAACTCCTTATCCGCCCTTGTATTCTCATGCTTTTTGATACGATTTTCCAGGTAATCATCAATGGAGGCACAAGCCACAATACCAGTCTGGCTTCTGCCGTCCATAATCTGTTCATAAAGATAATAACAGGGCTTGTCCTCCTGTACAAATCTGCCATCTGCAATGCGTTCCCTCAACATTTCCTTCGCTTTCCGGTAAACCTCCGGGGCATAGGTATCCACGTCCTTTGAAAACTGGGTTTCCGCCCGGTCGATGGCAAGGAAGGATTCCGGATTCTTTGCAACCACCTCACAGGCTTCCTCGCGATTATACACATCATAAGGCAGCGCAGCAATCAGCTGCTCCATTCCCTTTTTCGGTCTATATGCACGAAATGGTCTGATATCTGTCATATGTCTTCCCCTTTTTCTTTTATTAACGGAATAACATGGGGCTGGAGCCATCCATATTCAAATCCTTCAATTCTTCTACAAGCTTTGCCTGAGATTTACAGCTTGCTTCACTCTGCAAATCCATATACTGAATAAAAACATCCGTAAGGCTCAGGTTTTTCTCCCTGGCAATTTCCTCCATAACCGGCTTCAGTTTCTCCAGTTGGACCGAAACCTGGACCTTCTGCGGGTCAATTTCACCCAACACATTCTCTGCATATTGGTTAATCCGGTTTAAGAATGCTCTCTGTTCATCTGTCATATACGCACACCACCCTTTTTTAAAATCAAAGGGGGCCGCCATAGGCAACCCCTTGTGAAGTCTTATTTTACAATTCTTACACGGAACACACCTTCGATAGCCTTCAGGTTATCCAGAACACCTTCGGGTGCAGGAGTTTCAATGTCAAACATGGTACATGCATATTCACCTCTGGACTTGTTCATCATATCAGTGATGTTAATGCCCTTATCGCCAAATTCAGCAGTAAACTTGGTAATCATGTTTGCAATGTTCTTATGGAAAACAGCAATTCTGCCGGCCTTATTACATACACCCATATCCAATGCAGGGAAGTTTACACTATTCTTAATGTTACCATTCTCAAGGTAATCCATCATTTCCTGAACAGCCATGACTGCACAGTTGTCCTCAGCCTCTTCGGTACTTGCTCCAAGATGAGGAAGAAGGATCACGCCCTTCTTGCCTGCGGTGGTGGGATTCGGAAAGTCCGTTACATATCTGTGCACTTTTCCGCTCTCCAATGCAGCCAGCACATCTGCCTCATTCGCAAGAAGGTCTCTGGCAAAGTTCAGAATAACCACGCCATCCTTCATCTTTGTGATAGCCAGCTGATTAATCATTCCCTTGGTGGAATCCAGAAGGGGCACATGAATGGTGATATAATCACACTGTGCATAAATATCGTCCACATTCTGTACTACATGCACGGAACGGCTCATGCTGAGTGCTGCATTAACGGAAAGATAAGGGTCATAACCGATTACATCCATTCCCAGACCAATCGCAGCATTTGCAACCTTAACACCGATTGCGCCAAGACCGATGACACCAAGCTTTTTTCCCTGGATTTCGGTACCTGCAAAGTTCTTCTTTTCCTTCTCTGCGGTCTTTGCAATATTTGCATCGTCCTTATTCTCTTTTGCCCACTCAATGCCGCCTACAACATCACGTGCGGCCAGAAGCATACCACAGATGACAAGCTCCTTTACGCCGTTTGCATTAGCACCGGGGGTATTAAATACTACGATACCCTGCTCAGCGCATTTTTCCAAGGGAATATTGTTTACACCGGCACCGGCTCTTGCCACCGCAAGGAGGTTTGCAGGAAGCTCCATTTCATGCATGGAAGCGCTCCTTACCAAAATGCCTTCTGCCTCATTCACATCATTTACAAGCTCATAATCAGCTGTAAAATTTTTCAAACCGACATTGGAAATCGGATTTAAGCAATTAATCTTATGCATTTCTCAAACTCCTTATTTCATATTTTCAGCTTCAAATTTCTTCATAAACGCAACAAGCTTCTCAACACCTTCGATGGGCATAGCATTGTAGATACTTGCTCTCATACCGCCAACCGTTCTGTGTCCCTTCAGATTTTCAAAACCGGCAGCCTTCGCTTCCTTGACAAACTTTGCATCCAGTTCCTCGTCACCGGTTACAAACGGAACATTCATCAGGGAACGGTCTTCCTTTCTCACAGTACCCTTGAACAGCTTGCTTTCATCCAGATAATCATACAGAATCTTAGCCTTCTTCTCATTGCGTTCCTTCATTACTTCCAGACCGCCCATCTTCTTTAACCATTTGAAGACCTTGCCGCATACATAAATACCATATGCAGGAGGAGTATTATACATGGAGCCGTTATCTGCATGAATCTTATACTTTAACATGGTAGGAGTTCCGGGAAGGACATCCTCGGTAATCAGATCCTCACGAATAATAACAATAACAACACCAGCAGGTCCGATGTTCTTCTGGACGCCACCGTAGATGACACCATATTTGGTTACATCCACAGGCTCGGAAAGGAAACAACTGGACACATCTGCTACCAACGGCTTACCCTTTGTATTCGGCAAAGTCTTGAACTTGGTTCCGTAAATGGTATTGTTCTCGCAAATGTAAACGTAGTCGGCATCCTCACTGATGGGAAGATCGGAGCAATCAGGGATATAGGAAAAAGTCTTATCCTCAGAAGAAGCAATCTTGTTTGCCTTACCGTAAATACAAGCTTCCTGATATGCCTTCTTCGCCCACTGACCGGTTACAATGTAATCAGCCACCTTGTTCTTCATCAGGTTCATAGGGATCATTGCAAACTGCTGGCTTGCTCCGCCCTGTAAGAACAGAACCTTATAGTTGTCAGGAATATTCATTAATTCTCTTAAATCTGCCTCAGCCTCATCAATAATTGTCTGATAAGCCTTGGATCTGTGGCTCATTTCCATAACAGACATACCTGTGCCCTTATAATCAAGCATCTCGTCTGCTACTTCCTGCAAAACCTCCTCAGGCAATACTGCGGGGCCTGCAGAGAAATTGTAAACTCTACCCATGTTTATATCCTCCTTATTGTTTCGTTCCATTTATGAATCATTTTAAACCATTAGGTATAGAATAAGCTTTCATCCCCCGTTCGTCAATACGAATCGGTAAAAAGTTTCTTTTTTCGCAGATTATTGCTCTCCCTTTTTCTTTAAATCGTCCCCGTCAAACACATCGCTGATGGGAGCGCCCGCCGGAACCATAGGAAATACCTTGTCATCCTCAGGAATCATACATTCAATCACAACAGGTTTCTTTAAAGCAATTGCTTTTTCAATTGCAGGTCCAACCTCTTCCCTGGTGGTCACACGAATCGCTTCGCATCCCAGTCCCTCTGCAACCTTACAGAAATCCACCCGGTCATTTAACACCGTCTGGGAATAACGCTTGCCGTAGAACAAAGTCTGCCACTGACGAACCATACCTAACACATGATTATTGATAACAACCTGAATAATCGGAATGTTATATCTGCTTGCGGTTGCAAGTTCATTCATGTTCATACGAAAGCACCCGTCACCTGCAATATTGATGCAGAGCTTATCCGGCTGGCCAACCTGTGCACCGATACAGGCGCCAAGGCCGTAGCCCATGGTACCAAGTCCGCCGGAAGAAAGGAAGGTTCTTGGAGCGGTGTACTTGTAATACTGTGCGGCCCACATCTGATGCTGTCCTACATCCGTGGTAATAATCGCCTCACCCTTGGTAACACGGTCAATTTCTTCTATTACATAAGGGCAGGACAGCTGGGTGTCATCATACTTCAAAGGATATTTTGCTTTCATTTCCTGAATGGTATCCATCCACTCCCGGTTTTCCTTCTTCTCAATCATTGTATTCAATTTGGAAAGCACCTGCTTCAGGTCTCCTACCAGGCTTGCATCCACATGAATGTTCTTGTTAATCTCCGCCTTATCGATATCAATATGGATTACCCTTGCATTCTCAGCAAAGCGCTTGGGATTTCCGATAACACGATCAGAAAATCTGGCACCCAGTGCAATCAGCAGATCACACTGACTTACCCCCAGATTGGAGGTCTTGGTACCATGCATACCAATCATGCCGGTATATCTGGGGCTATAGCCGTCAAAGGCGCCCTTTGCCATCAGGGTATCGCATACCGGTGCATCAATGAGCTCCGCAAACTCAGCCACTTCCTTGGAAGCTCCGGAAATCACGCAGCCGCCGCCAAGGTAAATATAGGGCTTCTTTGCTTCACGAATGAATTCCGCAACCTTCTCTAACTCCTCGGTCGTGCATTCGAAAGGCAGCTCCTCCTGCTCAGGCTTTACGGGTTCATACTCGCATGTTGCCGCCGTAACATCCTTTGTAATATCCACCAGTACAGGACCGGGTCTTCCGCTTCGGGCAATCCGGAAGGCCTTGCGAATGGTAGATGCAAGATCCTTTACATTTTTTACGATATAGCCATGCTTTGTAATCGGCATGGTCACACCTGCGATATCAATCTCCTGGAAGGTATCCTTTCCAAGCAGGGGCAGGTTCACATTTGCGGTAATGGCAACCATGGGAACGGAGTCCATATATGCGGTTGCAATACCGGTAACCAGGTTTGTGGCACCGGGTCCGCTGGTGGCCATGCATACACCCACCTTACCAGTAGCTCTTGCATAGCCATCCGCAGCATGGGCAGCTCCCTGCTCATGGGAAGTTAAAATATGTCTGATTTCATCGCTGTGTTTATACAGAGCATCATAGATATTCAAAATGGTACCGCCGGGATAACCGAAAACGGTATCTACGCCCTGCTCCTTTAAACATTCTACAACTATTTCTGAACCGTTTAAAAGCATTCCTTTTCCTCCAAACCAAGTATCTTTTCTGTTTCACTTATGAGTGCTTCGGGATTTCCAAAACAGCTCCTCTGTTACCGCTGGTTACCATCTCACGGTATCTGGAAAGATATCCGGTAGTTACCTTAGGCTCTCTGGGCTGCCACTTTGCACGACGTGCTTCCATTTCCTCATCGGAAACCTTGATATCAAGCTTCATCTCAGGAATATTGATACTGATAATATCACCTTCCTCAACAAGAGCAATGGGTCCTCCCACTGCAGCTTCCGGGGAAACATGACCGATGGAAGCACCCCTGGATGCACCGGAGAAACGTCCGTCTGTAATCAGTGCCACGGTGGAACCAAGTCCCATGCCTGCAATTGCAGAGGTAGGATTTAACATCTCACGCATACCGGGACCACCCTTCGGTCCCTCATAACGAATCACAACTACATCACCGGCAACAATCTTTCCACCCTTAATTGCTGCAATGGCATCCTCCTCACAGTCAAATACGCGGGCCGGCCCTTCATGTACCATCATTTCCTCAACCACTGCGGAACGCTTTACAACGGAGCCGTCAGGAGCAAGATTTCCCTTAAGAACAGCCAGACCGCCGGTCTTGGAATAAGGATTCTCTACCGGGCGGATTACTTCGGGATTTTTATTATATGCATGAGCAATATTCTCGCCAATGGTCTTGCCGGTTACCGTCATGCAATCCGTATTCAACAGATTGATGTCTGCCAGTTCCTTCATGACAGCATATACACCGCCTGCCTCATTTAAATCTTCCATATAGGTAGGACCGGCAGGAGCAAGATGGCAGAGATTCGGAGTCTTCTCGCTGATGGGATTTGCAAAGCTGATATCAAAATCAAAGCCAATCTCATGTGCAATCGCAGGCAAATGAAGCATGGAGTTGGTGGAGCAGCCAAGTGCCATATCAACAGTCAAAGCATTCATAATTGCTTCCTTGGTGATGATATCCCGGGCACGGATATTCTTGCGGAACAGCTCCATAACAGCCATACCGGCATGTTTTGCCAGCTTAATTCTCTCGGAATAAACCGCAGGGATGGTACCGTTTCCGCCAAGGCCCATACCAAGTGCCTCCGTTAAGCAGTTCATGGAGTTGGCGGTGTACATACCGGAACAGGAACCGCAGGTAGGGCATACCTTGTTTTCAAACTCACAAACATCCTCCTCCGTCATGGTCCCTGCCGCATAAGAGCCCACTGCTTCAAACATGGAAGAAAGGCTTCTCTTCTGTCCCTTTACACGGCCGGCAAGCATGGGGCCGCCGGATACAAAGACCGTAGGAAGATTTAGTCTTGCTGCAGCC
>CALYSH010000029.1 GCA_945485625.1 uncultured Lachnospiraceae bacterium
TGTGCTGAAGTAAAAAAAGTGTAAAAACAATGTTTTTTCTAAAAATTCCTTGCAGAGCGTAAAAAAAAGAAATATAATGGTGTTGCATAAAAGACAAAGCAATGCACGACGGGGAGAAAAATTATGAGTGTAAAGAAGACAGAGAAAGACATCAGTGGATGTGAAAAGATGATTATGAAGGTTGTATGGGATGCCGATCGTGATCTTTCCACTTCTGAGGTGATTGACGCATTAAAGGTGCGTTATGGAAAAAACTATGCGAGAACTACTGTTGTTACTTTTATCCAGAGACTGATTGAAAAAGGATATGTAACAACCCATCGAAAGGGAAAGATGGCATACGTCCATGCTTCCAAGAACGAGGCACGCTACATTGAGAAGTTTTTGAAGAACGTGGATGAGTTCTGGTTTCAGGGGAAAACAGATCATTTGTTCGCTGCTTTGTGTAAGGCAACCAAGCCCTCCAAAGAGGAACTTAGTGAGATGAAAAAGATTATTGAAGAGTTAGAAAAATAATCGTATCCTGAAAATGACAAACGAAAAGCTATGAATCTGATATGCCCCAGGGCTTGGGAACATATTCTGATTCATAGCTTTTTTGTTACTATTCATTTTCTTCCTTTGACATAAGATATCGAATGTATTCCCGAATGACAGGAATCATGTTATGAGGGCAGGAAGCCAACAGCATCAGGGTGTCCTCGAATTCTTCGCCCCTTTTGGAATGATTAAACAGAAGTGTCCAGGGCTCGACTTCAAAATGATTTGCAATTGCAATCAGCTTGTCCATGGAGGGAAAACTGGAGCCGCTAAGAATTTTCTGGATATAGCTTTCATTTGCATCAATACAGGTGCTGAGATAGCGCATAGAAGGTGTTTTGCTATCCTTATCATCAATTAAATGATTGATGTTCTGCGCAAGAATGTCATGTAATTCTTTGGAATCCGTCATTTTTGTTTTCCTCTTCTTTGTCACATTAGAAATGGTAACTATTTCCTATGTCCATTATAAAGTTTTTGATTCCGCAACATGCGCATACAATGCTATATATCATTTCTGAAAAAGCATTAAACGCTTCAAATAGAGGGGAATGTTCACTCTTGCAATCCATCGTTCTTTTTATTATAATGTAATGTAATATTTTGTATTAAATCATGTACGAAATGATACTGATACTGATATACAGTGAAAGGAGATATATTCATGATAGAATTACTTCAGGGCGGCATGTATCTGGTAAACGGCACGGAAATCGTACCGGAGGACGGAGAAGCCAAAGCAGCAATTCTTGCTAAAACAGGAAAAGATGTGACCAGGGAGGAGGCGGCAAAGAATACCATCGCGTACGGTATTCTGGCAAGTCACAATACCTCCGGAAATATGGATAAATTGAAGATTCGTTTTGATAAGCTGACCAGCCATGATATCACCTTTGTGGGAATTATCCAGACGGCAAGAGCTTCAGGACTTCAGAAATTCCCTATGCCTTATGTTTTGACCAACTGTCACAATTCTCTTTGTGCGGTTGGCGGTACCATCAACGAGGATGATCACATGTTTGGTCTGTCCTGTGCGAAGAAGTACGGCGGAGTATATGTTCCCCCTCATCAGGCAGTTATTCATCAGTTTGCCAGAGAAATGCTTGCAGGTGCCGGAAAGATGATTCTGGGTTCCGACTCCCATACCCGGTATGGCGCACTTGGTACCATGGCCATGGGTGAGGGCGGACCGGAGCTGGTAAAGCAGCTGTTAAATCAGACCTATGATATCAACATGCCCGGCGTAATCGGCGTTTATTTAAAGGGGGCTCCCGTAAAGGGGGTAGGTCCTCAGGATGTGGCTCTTGCCATTATCGGAGCAGTGTTTCAGAATGGCTTCGTAAAGAATAAGGTAATGGAGTTTGTTGGTCCCGGCGTAGAAAGCTTAAGTGCCGATTTCCGTATCGGTATTGATGTTATGACTACCGAGACCACCTGCCTGTCCTCCATCTGGAAGACGGATCATGAGATTGAAGAGTTCTATGAAATCCATGGACGTAAGGAAGAGTACGCAGAATTGAATCCCGGTCAGGTGGCATATTATGATGGCATGATTGTAGTGGATCTGGATAAGGTGCGCCCTATGATTGCGATGCCCTTCCATCCCAGCAATACCTACACGATTGAAGAGTTAAACGCAAACCTGATGGATATTCTGGATGAAACCGAGAAGCGTGCGCTGGTGAGCCTGGATGGTGCAGTTGATTTCAGCTTAAAGAACAAAGTGAAGAACGGTAAGCTCATGGTTGACCAGGGAATTATTGCCGGATGTGCAGGCGGTGGTTTCGAAAACATCTGCGCGGCAGCAGATATTCTGAAGGGTCAGTACATCGGTTCCGACGGATTTACCTTAAGCGTATATCCTGCATCCATGCCGGTCTATATGGAACTGATTAAGAACGGATGCGCAGCTACGATTCTGGAGACCGGTGCGGTAATGAAGACTGCATTCTGCGGCCCCTGCTTCGGTGCCGGAGATACACCTGCGAACAATGCGTTCAGTATCAGACATTCTACCAGAAACTTCCCGAACCGTGAGGGAAGCAAGCTGCAGAACGGTCAGATTTCCTCTGTTGCCCTTATGGATGCCCGTTCCATCGCGGCAACCGCAGCCAATAAGGGTATCCTTACTCCTGCAACCGATTTTGACGGTGAGATCGGCAAGTATAAGTACCATTTTGATGCTAATATTTATGCAAACCGTGTGTTTGATTCCAAGGGTGTAGCAGATCCCGATACAGAGATTCAGTTTGGTCCCAACATTAAGGACTGGCCGGCAATGGGAGCATTGCCGGAAAATCTGGTGCTCCGTGTAGTAAGCGAAATCCACGATCCGGTTACTACGACCGATGAGCTGATTCCTTCCGGTGAGACTTCCTCTTATCGTTCCAATCCTCTGGGACTGGCAGAGTTTACCTTAAGCCGAAAGGATCCCGAGTATGTGGGCCGTGCCAAGGCAATCCAGGCTGCCCAGACAGCTCTGATGAACGGAAAGTGCCCAGGAGAGAGCTGCCCCGAACTGGAATTAAAGCGTGTGTTCGATGCGATTTCCCGGAGCTTCCCGGAATTCCCGGAGGTAGTTGCCGCATCTTACAGCACAGGAGATGATGCACTGAAAGCCCGTTCTTTGGGCTTTGGCTCCACCATCTTTGCCGTGAAGCCCGGTGACGGTTCTGCCCGTGAGCAGGCTGCAAGCTGCCAGAAGGTACTTGGCGGTTGGGCAAATATTGCCAATGAATATGCAACCAAGCGTTATCGTTCCAATCTGATTAACTGGGGTATGCTTCCTTTCCTGATTGAGGAGGGCCAGCTTCCTTTTAAGAACCTGGATTATTTATTCATTCCCAATATCAGAAAAGCTGTGGAGGAGAAGGCAGATACCATTCAGGCTTACAAGGTTGATGTGGAAAAGAAGGAGCTTTTGGGATTTACCCTTCGTCTTGGCGAACTGACGGATGAGGAGCGTCAGATTATTCTGAAGGGTTGTCTGATCAATTACAACAGAGTATAGGAGGATTTTATGTTATTTAACAAACCGGTTTCAAATCCTATGTTAGCCGGCGCCATAGAGCTTATGGTGACGGAACCAACTCCGGAGCATAAACGGACTTTTTTGGAGGAAATCCTGAAATCAGAGCTGCTTTGTCCTGCATTTATAAATCCTCCTCCGGAAATTGACGAAAGTGGCATCCCCAGACTCGGGGATAATACAAAGGTTCAGATTCCAACCCTGTATACACCGGAGGGAGTACAGTATTTTCTGGCGTTTACGGACAAGGAAGAACTGTATAAATGGAAATCAGAGGAGGAATGCCCGTATACCTATGCATGTTCTTTTGATGATTTTGTTATGCTTCTTCGACACAGAGAACCGGACGGAACTCCCGGTCCTGCCCAGGGTGTGGTAATCAATCCCTGCGGATGCAATTATGTGCTGGATAAGGACAAGGTGGCAAACATTTTGGTGACCCGTGAATTGTCCATAATGGAAAGAGAAGAAAAAAACAACTAAAGATTTCCTTCATTTTGTCGATATATTCCGTACAGGGGAAGCGTTAGGCCGACGATTCACCTGAATAGATAATCTGACACCAGGGATGGTATATGTGTGTGCAGGGATGCACGCCGATGCCATCCTTTCTTTTACCCTGAAACAGGAGGTGCGGGGAAGGAGAGGTCAGAAGAAGGAGAAGAAAGTATTGAAAATTGATTCCAGTGTAGTAGGAATGGAATCCGTAAGGACCTACCGGGCAAGCAGAACTTCTGCTGTTGGCTTTGGTATTATGCAGTATCCGCAGGATGCGGAAAAAAAGGAAATAAGCGGAAAATCCGGGGAGAAGAATTCCCGGGAATCATTTTCCCTGGGAGAATGGAAAAATCGATTCGGTGTCACCGGACAGAGATGGGTGAGCTGGAATTCCCGGAGAACCTACACGGAGGATGAAATCCGCCAGTCAGCAATTCACTATATTTTTACCTTATTATTCGGGAACAGGCGGGAGAGGATAATGCAGGACAGAAGCCTCACCAGACTGGATCAAATTCCACAGAATAATGGTGGGGAGCTTTATCTGGAGATGAGGGAGGAGGAGCAGGAAAGTGTTTCTTTTCAAGCGAAGGGAACGGTGAAAACATCGGACGGAAAAAGCATCAGCTTTGGAATAGATGTAGCCATGAGCCAAAGCTTTCAGAGAGTATTCTACGGAAAGGCTTCTGTTGAAAATAATATGGCTGCGGCAGTTGCAATGTGTGACCCTTTGGTGATAAACTTAAATCAGAATGTGGCCGATTTCGACGATATGCATTTCTATTTTGATTTGGATTGTGATGGCGAAGAGGAAAAGCTTTCCGGGCTGGCTTCGGGCAGCGGTTTTTTGGCACTTGATAAAAATAATGACGGTTGTATCAATGACGGAAACGAACTGTTTGGTGCAAAAAGCGGGGATGGCTTTGCAGACCTGAGTGCATATGATGAGGACCAAAACGGATGGATCGATGAAAATGACCATATCTGGTCCAAGTTGAAAATCTGGTGTATCAACGGGAACGGCGAGCCGGAGCTCTATGGCCTGACAGAAAAAGGGGTAGGAGCCATCTGCCTTGCAAATCTTGGAACGGACATGACTTTGCGGGGGCAGTCCGGTCAGGTGCAGGGTGCCATCCGGAAAACCGGTGTATTCCTGTATGAGAACGGTACAGCCGGGACAATCCAGCATTTGGATATAGCGAAATACAATATGTAAGAAACGGAAATGATGTAAGATGAAGGGAAGGAACCTGTGGAAAAATAGTTTCATTGTAGTGGGATGTATTCTGTTGAATATCCTGGGAAGATATTTGAGCGATGTGTTCGGTCTTCCGCTGCGGTTGGATTTCATCGGAACATTTGTTGCCGCATATTACGGCAATGCTTTTACAACGATTCTATGCGCTTCTTTGGGTTCCCTTTTCTTTTGGCCATGGAATCCGCCGGCTCCGGGGTATGCAGTTGTAAGCTCCCTTCTGGCTTTGTCGGCTCGTTTCTGCGTAAAAAGAGGATATGCGGGGCGGTTGTCCACTACAGTGGCTACAGGCTTCTGGCTGGGAGTGCTTCGAACCCTTCTTACGGTTCCCCTGAATCTCTTTTTCCTTGAGGGACATTGCGGCAATATGTGGGGGGATGCACTGTATAGTATGCTGGAATGGCGGGGCAGCCGCCCTCTTCTGTGTGCCTTTTCTGCGGAGGCATTGATCAGCCTGATTGATATGCAGCTCTGTGCTTATTTTGCTTATGCAATGATTCATGGCATCCTGTCCGGGAAAAAGTGCGCAAAGGGCCTTCTGCCTTTCCTGGTGGTATGTCTTTTTCTGATTCCCGGGGAAAGTGCATCGGCACATGTCAGCGTGCAAATGGAGAATTATGTGGGTAAAATCTTAAATAGTTCCAACGGAATGATTTCTTCCGAAGCAAATGTAATTGAAGAAATGCCCGACGGAACTATATGGATTGGAAGCTATGCGGGGTTGACCCGTTATGATGGTCGTCAGACCCGGTTTATTACAGAAGGCGGAATCAGTAGTGTGACAGCCATGTATGTGGATACAAAGGGCAGGATGTGGATTGGCACCAATGATAACGGGGTTGTACGCTATGAAGAAGATGAATTTCATTTTCTCAAGACCCGGGATGGACTTCCGGTGAATTCCATCCGATGCTTTGCGGAGGCACAGGATGGTTCCATGTTTGTAGGAACGACGGACAGGCTTTGCCGCATTACCACAGAAGATGCCATTGAAATTGTGAGTGAAAAGTATACGTATGTGACTTCCCTTGCAATTCAGGATGGTTATTTGTTCGGTGTGGATAATAAAGGGAAGCTGTTCTCCATGACGCTTGAGGGGGAGGAAGTCCCGATTCGGGAGGATTTCAGTAAGGTCTTCTTCAACTGTGTGGAAGAAACCCGGTACGGGATTGCTGCCGGTACCTCCGGACATAAGATTTATATGTTGGAAAAGGGAGAGGATGGGGTTGAAATATCGGAACAGGTTATGGTTTCCATCACGGATATCATTTCCATGGAAGAAGGCCGGGACGGACGACTCTGGGTTTGTGCGGGGGAAGGCTTTGGATATGTAAATCAACAGGGCTGTTTTGAAAAAATGTATCATGAGGGCTTTGATTCTTCCTTCGAATGGATTCATGAGGATTATCAGGGAAATATCTGGCTGGCTTCTTCCCGTTACGGTGTGCTAAAGCTGAGCAGGAGCGGATTGGGGGATGTTTTCTCAAATGCCGGTCTGGATGCCCGGGTAGTGAACGCTGTCACGGAGTATGAGTGGTGTCTTTACTGTGGTACTGATTCCGGACTGGTAATCATTGATACCAATGACAACAAAGAAAAGAAAAATAAGCTTACCCAGATGCTGGACGGCGTTCGAATTCGAAGCCTGATGGTAGATTCCCAAAACGTGCTGTGGATCAGCAGTTACAGCGATTATGGACTGATATCCTATGATTCCAATGGGAATATCACCACCTATAACATGGAGAATAATCATACCACCAGTAATCGCTTTCGATGTATCCTGGAGACAACGGATAGGACCATTGTCGCCGGCACTGCGGATGGTATCAATTTTATTCGGGACGGAAAGGTAGAAAATATCATAACTGCGGAAGATGGCTTGCAGAACAGCCAGATTCTGTGTCTGGTTCAGGATAAGAGCGGCGTGATCTATGCCTGCAGTGACGGAGCAGGTATATATTTGATTCAGGATGGTAAAATAATAGGAAATTACTGCACCGAGGACGGATTGACCTCCGATGTGGTCCTTCGAATGGTTCCCTACAGGGATCGCTTTTTCATTGTAACCAGTAACGCTCTCTGTATATTGGAAAATGGAACGATTCATAAGCTTGCATCGTTCCCCTACTTTAACAATTACGATATTGTAATCCGGGAGGAAGAGGCCTTCGTCCTTTCCAGTGCAGGTATCTACAGGGTGAATGCAGAGCAGCTGGCTGCGGATGCGGTGGAAAGCTATGAACTGTATAATGTAAATCAGGGGCTGACCTCAGGCTTAACCGCCAATTCCTGGAATTTCCTGGATGAGGACAATACCTTGTATTTTTGCGGCAACAGTGGGGTGATTTCGTTTCAGAGTGGCAGGGAGGTAAGTGATGTGCCGGTGAAATACGGAATTGCCGGAATATCCTGTGATGGCGTGGAGATATACCCGAGGGATGGGGTTTATGAGATCCCGGCGGATGCCAAGTTGATTTCCGTGGAAGCAGCCGTGATGAATTATACCCTTTCTGACATTGGTGTCAGGATGTTTGTCGAAGGCACGGACTCGGATCTTTCCATTCAGCCTTTTCAACTGCTGGAACCTCTTCAGCTTGCAAATCTGACCCATGGAGAGTATGTTCTGCATTTGCAATTGTATAATGATGAACAGAAAATGATTTCCGAAAGTGTTTATCATTTAAACAAACAGGCACAGGTCTGGGAGGATACGGGCTTTCGGATTTATCTGATATTTGCGGTGATTGAAATTATTGTGTTCCTTACGTGGAATTTTATACTGATGGTGAATAATTCGAAACGTAAGGAGGAGCTGGAGCATCAGAGAAGGGAGCTCCAGGAGCAGGTATCCATTCAGACTGCGGAAATTCGAAATCAGCAGGAAAAAACAAATCGACTGTTTATGGATACGGTGATTGCACTGAGTGATGCGGTAGATGCCAAGGACCGATACACCAGTGGACATTCCAAGCGTGTTGCCTGCGTGGCAATGTGTCTGGCAGAGCGGCTTGGAAAGAGCGGGGAGGAGCAGGATGAGATTTATTTCGCGGGTCTTCTTCACGATATCGGTAAGATTGGCATTCCCAGGGAGATTATCAATAAACCGGGGAAGCTTACTTTGGAGGAACGTGAAATAATCAATATTCATCCGGTGACCGGTTTCCATATTTTGAAGGGGATTTCTGAGGTGCCTGCCATTGCCGTAGCTGCGCGTTTTCATCATGAGCGTTATGACGGCACAGGATATCCCAACGGATTGAAGGGAGAGGACATCCCTGAGATTGCAAGAATTATCGGAGTGGCGGATACCTATGATGCCATGGCAAGTAATCGAAGCTACCGGAAAAAGCTTCCGAAGGAAGTAATTGTAGAGGAGCTGAAGCGGGTACGCGGAGCACAGCTGGATCCGGTGATTACCGATGCAATGCTGGATTTGCTGTCGGAGGGAGTAGAGACAGCGTTTGCCCAGCAGGAGGATATGGTGTATGATGTTCTGATTATCGACGGTGACGCAGAAGAGACAAGAATGATTCGGGAAGCTCTTCAGGAAGAGGACGGTAACAGAGTGCTTTCAGCAGCGGACGGTGCCATGGCTCTGAAGATTCTGGCAACGGAACGTGTGGATCTGGTCTGTCTGGATATGGATACGCCGGGTCTGGATGGTTATGAAATGCTGAAGAGAATCAAAGAAAATCATGATATTCCGGTGGTGTTTATGGCAAAAAGTGCGAAATATGAAGAATTGAAGCAGGCGAAGGAGTATGGTGTAAATGATTATCTGACGAAGCCGCTTTCCCGCACGATTCTGAAGGAAGTAGTGTATAGCTGCAGCAAATCTTTATGAAATGAAGTATAAAGTTCTGTTCTTCCGGAAAAACTAGAGTTGAAATGAATATTTTGAGTTTGGTTTGGAAGGAAGGGCAAGGCTATGAAAAAAAGTAGAAATTCTACCATAAAAAAAGAACGTATTCTGATGATGATTTCTTCGGCATTTGTGTTGACTGCATTAACGGTAACCGGTATTTACATGAAGGGAAGAAATGAACAAAGCAGGGATGATGGGTATACCATTGATTTTGAGGCACTGGAAAACCAGGTTCAGAATAAGTATGCCGAAATCGAACAACAAATGAACAGGGAAGTCCTGCCGGGGGAAGAGCTTTCGGCGAAGGGGGAAGGAAGCGAGAAGGAAATGGACTACGTTCCGAGGGAAGAGCCGAATGTGTCCGTCGGCTCCGGAGTGGTAAAAAATAAAGAAGAAAACAAAGAGAAAAGCAAGTCTTCTGTTCCCACTGTTCCGGAGGAAGTGATTGACCCGGTGGAGCCTGTATCGGAACAACCGGAGCTTGTAAGTCCTGCGGAGGAGAGTCTCGTGATTGCAAACCAACTGCACTTTTCAGAAGATGAGAAGCTGTTAAAACCGGTTGCCGGAGAGGTGAAGATTCCCTTCCGAATGGACGGAAGTGTGTATTTTCAGACACTGGATCAGTACAAATACAATCCGGCCATGATTTTGTCTGCGGAAGAAGGAGCTGACGTCATTGCGGGTGTAGACGGAAAGGTCATCAGCGTGTTTGAAAACGAAGAAATCGGGCATGCGCTCACTCTGGACCTGGGAGATGGATATCAGGCAACCTATGGTCAGCTGAAGGATATCTCTGTTACGATTGGCACGGTTGTAAATCCGGATACGGTGATTGCCAGAATTGCGAAACCCACCAAATATTTCAGCCTGGAAGGACCGAATCTGTATTTTATGGTGACAAAGGATCAGACCCCGATCGATCCGCAGGGTCTGTTCCGGTAGGGCCGGGAAAATAAATCTGCCATGCCGGGGTTTGGCGGAGACACCGGACAGGGAATATTTCTCTTTGTTTTTTTGTGGCAGGTACTGGACAAAGGATGGAAATATTGTAAAATATATGATAAGGTTTTATCATCCTGGCAACAGGATGTACATAGGTTCTATTCTGGGCATATGATACTATATATAG
>CALYSH010000030.1 GCA_945485625.1 uncultured Lachnospiraceae bacterium
TCGGAGTAAAACTAAAAGCTTTCTCTGATAATATTTTGGTGGAAAAAGCTCAAACTCCACAGTTCTTCCTGTAAGCAGAGCAGCAAGCTCTCCCGAGAGTAAGGTTGAATTGCTTCCGGTAACAAACTTGATTTCCTTGTTTAAATCCGAAGCATCAACGATATAATCGTAATCCATATCTTCGAAATTCAAATAAATAAGCTGATTTTTCGAAACTCCCAGGTCAACTTATTCTTCCTTTATGGTTTCTAGCAAAACGGATTTTCCGCATCTTCGAACGCCTGTGATAACCTTTATGATATCAGAATCATAATATGGCCTTATCTGCTCAAGATATGTTTCTCTTTTAAGCTTCATATATGCACCTCCACAATGCACATGATAACCATAATTCATTTTTTGTGCAAGTATGTCGTGCACATTTTATATTTTCTATTCTTTGCGCACGTTTCGCTTCGAAACGCGCAGGGTCTTCCCCCATATCTTTACAGTCCGCGGTTTTCTGTGGTACACTAGGAGAAAATTGATTGCAGAAAGGCAGCAACTATGGATAATTCTTCTTCATATTCTGTTCCATATATATATCCGGATATCAAAGGACCGAAGTCCGAACCAATTACCGTAACCGTGCCGGGTTCCAAAAGCATCACCAACCGTGCCCTCCTTCTGGCTACTCTGGGCAGCGGGGTATCCACCCTGAGGGGCACCTTATTCAGCGATGACTCCAGACACTTCTTATCCTGCATTCAGGATTTAGGCTTTGAAACCACCGTGGATGAAGAACATGCAATGATTACCGTAAAGGGTCTGGGCGGACAGGTTCCAAAAGCAGAGGCTTCTCAATATGTAGGAAGTGCCGGTACCGCGGCCCGCTTTTTAACCGCTTACCTTGGTATCTCCAGGGGCGTGTATCACATGGACGCTTCCGCACAAATGCGAAAACGGCCCATGGCTCCCCTGTTGGATTCCCTACAGGAGCTGGGCTGCACCGTGGAATACCCTGCGGAAGATGCAAACAAGGGTTTCTTCCCCTTCACTTTGAAGGGAAATGGTCTGTGCCGGGACAATATTACCATTAACATCGACCACAGCAGCCAGTTTCTCAGTGCCCTGTTAATCAGCAGCATTCTTTCCGAAAAGGACTTTACCATCCGTACCGAAGGGTCACATGGCATGGCTTACATCGAAATGACCTGCCGCATGATGGAGCAGTTTGGCGTA
Organism: uncultured Lachnospiraceae bacterium; assembly: GCA_945485625.1. GTDB lineage: Bacteria > Bacillota > Clostridia > Lachnospirales > Lachnospiraceae > Acetatifactor. The sequence continues at coordinate 1,222 of CALYSH010000030.1, forward strand.
ACTGTAGAACATCCCGCTCCCCACACCTTTGTGATTCCGGCAGGGCAGTCCTACCATTCCCCGGATTATCAGGTGGAACCGGATGCTTCCGCCGCAGCGTACTTTTATGCCATGGCCCCCTTACTAAATGTTCCCGTTTTGGTTCGTCACGTGCATTTTGAGTCCCTGCAGGGAGATGTACAGTTTATCAGAATCTTAGAACAAATGGGATGTACTGCAAAGGAAACTCCCGAAGGAGTTTTATTGACACCGCCCTCTTCCGGACAGTTCCGGGGAATTACTGTAGATATGTCCGCCTGTTCCGACCAGGCCATTACATTAGCGGCCATAGCCCCCTTTGCGGAAGGCCCCACTACCATCACCGGTATCGGCCATATCCGCTTCCAGGAAAGCGACCGGATTGCCGCCATGGAAACAGAGCTGCGCAGACTTGGCATCCCCTGCGAGTCCACGGACAGCTCCATCACCATATACCCCGGCACACCGGTTCCCGCAGAGATTCACACCTACGAGGATCACCGCATGGCCATGGGTTTTTCCTTAATCGGTCTTCGCAGCCCCGGTGTCCGGATTCTGGACCCTATGTGCTGCCGCAAGACCTTTGAAAACTATTTTCAGGTACTGGAGCGCGTGCTGGCTGACCTTTGCTGAACCGACTAATTCCTCTCGTCCAGATACAGCTGTACCCTGCTCTGCAGGGAAGCCGCCACCTGTTTTGCTGTCCGGTCCCCGGCGAAAAACGGTCCCGTCTCTTCCCATGGAAACATCAAAACCTTCAGAACAAAGAGCTTCGCCTGCGAAACCCTCGCGCTGAGCGTGGTCGCACATGCGACATATTTCAACTCGCGCGAGTGCGCATCCTCGCGGAGCGTTTTTGCTTTATAGGACGAAATTGCTTTTTTCACTCACAAAAACCTCCTGCTTCGCAGGTTCGTCGCTTCGCGACTTCTGTTTTTGTTTCGTGTACGCCCGCTCAAAACCAAATGCCGGCTTCGCCATCGCTTGGTTTTGTTTGCGGGCTACAAAAAAGATGCCCTCCGGTTTGTATCAAACCGAAAGACATCTTTAAAACAACTTACAAGAATCGTCCTTATTCTGCACTTTCTTCAGAATTCTGGTTTTCTGCAGTTTCAGATTCCTCTGCAGAATCCTGAGCTTCCTCGGTTACAGAGCCTTCTTCCGCCCCTGTGGCATCCTCAATCACCGTATCATCGGGCACAATTGAAGCAGTATCTCCATCTGCCACATTCTCCAACAGGAACTGGAATACCTTGTCCAGCATAAAGTATTCTCTGAAATCCTCACGGTCGGCCTCCCCCAGATATTCCTCCACAGTGGTATAGCCGGCACCGGTTGCATACTCCTCCAGCATGGTCTGGAGCTCTTCATCGGATACGTTTAAGTTTTCTTTGTTTGCCACTGCCTGCATTGCAATGTACTGCTTTGCCGTTTCTTCCGCATACTGATCCAGGAAGGAAGCCACATCCATTCCGCCGGAGTAATAAAACACGAAGGTTTCTAAATCCATTTGGTAGTTTGCTGCAGTAGCGGTCAGGCTGGTCTCCGCCATACTGCGGTACTGTGCTACCAGATCGGCCGGCAGCTCCTGAAACTCACAGCTCTCCACGAAGTCTATCAGCAGCTGATCCTGGGCCTCCATCGTTGCATTATACTCTGCCTCGCTGTACAGGTAATCGTATACAAACTGACGAAGCTCCTCTATGGTAGTCACCCCATCAATCCCCATACCCGGAATTGCTTCCTCCATAGGTTCTGCGGGAATAATATAGTTTACGGTTACGGTGAACACCACATCCTGTCCTGCCAGTTCGGTATTTTCGTAGGATTCCGGGAAGGTCAGATTCAAGTCCACGGTCTGGGAAGGAGAAACTCCTACCAGTCCGTCTTCAAATCCGTCAATAAAAGTCTTGGAACCCAGGGTCAGATTTGCGCCCTGAGCGGTACCGCCCTGGAAGGCCACTCCGTCCTTCTTGCCTTCGTAGTCAATATTTACGGTATCCCCGTTCACTGCCGCTCTGTCCATTACGCCAAGCTCCGGATCGAAATACTCCAAATAAAATTCGGTAAATAATTCATCTACATCCGCATCCGTCACTGTCACGGCTTCGGGCTTCCATTCCAATTTCTTATACTCGCCCAGCGTTACAATGCTTTCCACATCCAAATCCTTCAGTAAAACACGCTCTACAGAGGTCTCATCCTCCTTGGAAATATCGGTATTTTCCTGAGGATCCTGCTTATCGCCACAACCGGCCAGACCTGCAACCAGGGCTATCGCCAGAAGGGCTGCCAATAATTTTTTCTTCATTCTCTTATCCTTTCCTTACATGGTTTGTCAACATCTTCCCAAGCTTAACACATCAATCCGGAAAAAGAAAGAGTTTTCACAGAATTTACATCAATGGGGACAACAACCGGCTCACCTGCTCCCTCAAACGAATCCACAAGCTTCTTCCGGCATACATATCCCTGGTAATCCTTGTACAGTCCTCTAAGTCCTTTTGAAACAGCTCTTCCATTTCCCGTGCTTTTTCTTCATCGTAAACCGTAGCATTCACTTCAAAATTTAATGCAAAGCTTCGGATATCCATATTGGCGGTTCCGTAGCAGAAGGCCTTTCCGTCCGCAATGACACCCTTGCTGTGCAGGAAGCCCTTGTCGTAGGTATAACACTTTGCTCCCGCCATGACCATCTCTCCGATGTAGGAGTAGGTGGCCCAGTACACAAAGGGATGATCCGGCTTGCAGGGTATCATAATATGAACGTTCACACCGCTGTAGATTGCCAGCTTCAGGGCAGCAAGAATTGCTTCATCCGGAATGAAATATGGAGTCTGAATATAGATGCTCTTTTTCGCGGCTGAAATCAGCTTCAGATAATTGTCCCGGATCTGCTCGTTGGGATGGTCGGGACCGCTGCTGATAATCTGTACCTTACACCCTTCTCCGTCCATCGGAAGCTCATTTTTTCCCAGAAAATCCGCCTGCTCCAGGAGTTCACTTCGCTCCAGCAGATTCTCCTTCGCACAATAATTCCAATCCATAATAAAACGTAGCTGCAGTCCCAGCACCGCATTTCCGCGGATCCGGAGATGGGTGTCTCTCCAATGTCCGAATTTCTCATCCAGATCAATATATTCCCTGCCCACATTAAAGCCGCCTACATAGGCTACTTTATTGTCAATGACCACGATTTTGCGGTGATTGCGGTAATTGATACGCAGCTGAAACCGTCCAAACAGGGGTGGGAAAAATTCCGCACTTTCGATTCCGGCCTCCTTCAGTCGTTTCCAGCATTTCGCGGAGGTAAACCGTCCGCCCATACCATCGTACAGAATTCGAACCTGCACCCCGCTGGCGGCCCGTTCCTTTAACACCTCGGCAATTCTCTGGAACAGCACGTCATTCTTGATAATATAGTACTGCATATGAATGAATTTCTCCGCCTTCCGCATGTCTTCAATCAATGCATCAAACTTCTCATTACCGTCTGTAAAAATATCGATTTTATTATTGTCGGAAACCAATGCACCGGATGTCTCCAGATTATACATCATCAGGTCAGCGAAATCCTCGGCTTCTCCCTGATGATTTCGAAATTCCCTGTTTTTGATCTGATGCTCCTGTTTCCGGACCATCTGACTCATCCGGTCCTCCAATCCCTTTAACTGGAAGAGCTTCCGTTTGCGAAAATCCTGTCCCACCAAAAGGTAGAGCACAAAGCCCAGAACCGGTACAAACAAAAGGAGAAGAAGCCAGGCCCACACACTTTTGGGGTTTCTTCTCTCAAAAAACACAATAATAACAGCAAACAACAAATCCCAAAGCAGGAGATGTCCACTGACTAATTGAAACAATACGCCCGCTTCCTGCAACAGAAAGTCCATGTACTCACCTCTTCTTCTCAAATGAATGCAATAAATCCTTCTCAGTATAGCACAATTTTGTGAAACAGCATACCCAAAGAAAAAAGTCTCAAAATCTCCCAAATGTTTTATTGCCTAATTCTACTATTCTGTGGTAATATGTACTTTACTGGTATCTTTGATACAAATAACACTCTGACAGAGGGAGGAAAAATTATGAAACCGGGCATGATTATTTTTCTGGTAATCCTGGCAGTTCTTGTGATTGCCTTTGTGGTTTTATATTTTGTAGGAAAAAAGGCACAGAAAAAGCAGGCGGAGCAGCAGGAAATGCTTCAGGCAAACAAGCAGACAGTGTCCATGTTAATCATTGACAAGAAGAGAATGAAGATTAAGGATTCCGGTCTGCCACAGATGGTTATTGACCAGACACCCAAGCTGATGCGTAATTCCAAGCTTCCCATTATCAAGGCCAAGGTTGGTCCTCAGGTAATGTCCTTAATCAGCGACGAGAAGATCTTTGATAACGTTCCTGTAAAGAAGGAAGTAAAGGCTGTAGTCAGCGGCATCTACGTTCTGGATGTAAAAGGACTTCACGGCAGGACAGAAGCCGCTCCTGCAAAGAAGAAAGGCATCTTTAAGAGAGCTTTGGAGGCTGCACAGGAAAAAGCAGGTGCCAAGCCGCTTAAGTAAGTATTACATCTAACAATTTGCAACTTTCATGGACCATACGGACTGTTCCAATTCCGTACCGTTCACGGTCATGGTATAGGCAGCACGCACAGACAGCCGGGAAGCCTCTTCCCTCATGGAAACACTGTGTGTGGAAATATCCATAACAATTTGGCCATAGGGCACCTGATACTGTGCTCTATGGCTTTTGTTTTCTTCAAATACCATATTCATTCCGGCTTCTCCGCTTCGATGAATCTCCAGATAGCCGTCCCTACACTTTATTCTGCTCCGGAAAGCAGTTTCATAGCCTTCCAGTTTTTCTTCATAAAGAAAATAATGATACCCGTTTTTCCAAAAATGACTGGCGCAGGGAATCTCCTGTTCCACCTGATCCGGGCCAGTCATCACAAGCTTCACCTGATTGCCTAACACAAGCTTCTCCATTTTCTAATACTCCTCAATATTGATGGTCTTTGCAGAAAGAATACCATACTGAATGATGGAATTGGCAAAGTGCTTAAACTTCTCAGCTCCGTCACTGACAAAGAACTGATACTGGTTGGAGCCTAATGCAGGAGGTGTGGTCTGTAAAAGATTATTCTTCTCCAGCATCTCCTTTAATTCCCTTGCAGTTTCATAGGCCGGATTGACCAAGGTAACACCCTCTCCCATAATCTTCGCCACCGTGGAATGAATCAGCGGGTAATGGGTACAACCAAGAATCAAGGTATCGATATCAATATCAATCAGCTCGGACAGGTACCGCCTGGCAATCTCATCCGTTACGGGATCCTGCCATAATCCCTCCTCAACCAGAGGACAAAACAAGGGACATGCCTTGCCGTAGATGGTTGCCTCCGGGTTAATTTCCTTTATGTACTGTGTATATATCTGGCTTCCGATAGTGGCCTCCGTACCGATTACACCAATCTTTCCGTTCCTGGTCGCATCGCTTGCCACCTTTGCGCCGGGCTTCACCACACCGATGATGGGAATGTCGATTTCTTTCTCCAGCGTATCCAGTGCATAGGCACTGGCCGTATTACAGGCCACTACAATAGTCTTTACATCATAGGTTTTTAAAAAACGCACAATCTGCTTGGAAAATCTAGTAATGGTTTCCCTGGACTTGCTTCCGTAGGGCACTCTGGCCGTGTCCCCAAAATATACAATTCTTTCATTTGGAATCTGACGCATAATCTCCCTGGCCACGGTAAGTCCGCCCACTCCGGAATCAAACACTCCGATCGGCGCATCTGCTATATTTATCATTTGATACGATATCTCCTTTCAACCCTTTTTCAGGGAACAGAGAAACTCCCATAATTTACTGCGGAACCGAATCTGCTTCGGGCTGGCTTTCTGCAGGAGCAGATAAATATCCTCCTCGGTTTCTTCCTCGGATTCCTCCCCGCTTTCTTCCTCCGTCTCCCCGTCCGTATAGACGATGCGATAGGTTTCCGGAAGCAATGTGTATTCCGGGTACAGAAAGCTCCAAAATCCCGCCATCAACATGGCTCCCAAGAATACTCTGTATCTCTGCCAGCTTCTGATCCATTTCTGTTTCATATCCTTCATGCAACCTCCCTTTCTATATATGGGAGTATTGCCGTTTCATTTCACCTTATTCACACAAACCGGTTGTGTTTTTCTTTCTCTAATCGAATCTGCTGGATAATCGCCTTCTTTTGATTATCAATATGAGTTTCTGCCGCTCTGGAGGCAGTCTCCTTATCCTTTTTCAGAATGCTTTCGTATATGATTCTATGCTCCTCCACCAGATTTTCATGCCGGCTGGAATCCTTAATATATTCAAAACGATAACGGTACATCTGCTCGGACAGATTATTGACCAGCTGAATCAGTCGGGAATTCCCGGTGGCCTGCACAATGATATCATGAAGCTTCACATCCGCCTGGGCAATCACCTTATTGTCCCTGGTCTTTACCGCTGCCTCGAAATCACTGCAGGCCTGCTCCAGACGGGCAAGCTCCTCCTCCGTGATACGGTCACAGGCAAGCTCCACGCACAAGGCATCCAGAGCTCTGCGTACCTCAAGCACATCGCTCATGCTCTTCTCCGTAATCTGTGCGACCTCTGCTCCTCTTCGAGGGATCATGGTGACCAGTCCCTCCAGCTCCAGCTTTCGAATCGCCTCACGGATGGGCGTACGACTGACTCCAAGACGCTCTGCGAGATGAATTTCCATCAGACGTTCACCGGGCTTCAGCTCACCTGTCAGAATGGCCTGACGTAATGTATTAAACACAACATCCCGAAGCGGTAAAAACTCATCCATTTTTATCTGTAACGTATCCTTCATCAACAAAACCCTCCAATAAAATACCCATACATCAGTTGCAGATTACCACACCGGCTCCGTCATAAAGATCTGCTTCGCCAATCCGGACTCTGCCAGAGCCTCATATGCTTTTTGCAGTTCTTCATCCTTCTCATAAATTCCAAATACAGTAGGTCCGCTGCCGCTCATCAGGCTGTTTATGGCTCCCAGTTCCAGCATCCGGTCTTTGATTTCCCGAATCACCGGATGAAGCGGAATGGTCACACATTCCAGCACATTTCCAAGGCCTGCTGCCACCGCCCTTCCATTTCCCGATTCTATGGCACAAACCATGTCATCCACCCCGGGATGGGGCAAGTTCTCCAGCGCATCCAACCCGGTGTAAACCTCCTTTGTGGAAACATTCAGATCCGGCTTTGCCACCAGAAGCTTCATTGTCGGGCAATTGGGCAGTCTGGTCAGCTTCTCACCGATGCCCTGTGCTCTGGCCGTCCCCCCCAGAATGCAGTAGGGCACGTCCGCTCCCAGCTTCACGCCCAGCTCCATCAGGCGTTTCGTCCCCAGCTTCAAACCATAAAGCTCATCCATTGCCATCAAAGTCGCCGCGCAGTCCGTACTTCCTCCTGCCATTCCGGCAGCAATGGGGATATTCTTTTTCAGAAAGACTCTTAATCCTCCGGTCACCCCGCATTCTTCCTGAATCAGACGAATCGCCTTATATATCAGATTATTCTCATCCAAGGGAAGCTCCCCGCAGTCGGACTCTAAAACAATCTCTCCATCGGTTCGTTCAAAGGACAGTTCATCGTAAATATTTACTGTCTGCATAATCATATCCACCAGATGATAGCCGTTATCCAGTCGTCCGGTTACATCCAGGCTTAAGTTTACCTTTGCATACGCTTTTCTCTGATATCCCATTCCTTCCAGGCTCCCGTGCACTTATATGTATATTGTATACATGGATTGTATTTAATTATATACAATTTTCCTTCCCTCGTCAACTGCCAAAGCATTTTGGGGCAAAGTTTCCGGTTTACCATCGGAAACCTTGCCCCAGGCAATCACTAAACCTTTGAAAGCAGCAGCTTCTCCCCCGGTTGAAGTTCATCGGAGGAGAGATGATTCATTTCCCGGATCCGGTCCACGGTGATGTAATACTTCTTCCCGATGCTCCACAGATTATCCCCCGGACGCACGGTATAGATTACAATGCCGGGCAGGCTTTTCTGCCGTGCAGCATCCAGGTTCTCCACCGACACATTCTGAATCAGCTCCTGCTGAATCTCCTTCCAGATGATAACCCGGAAGGTTAATACTGCCTTTACTTCCAATTCTTCCCCATCCAGCATGTTCACCTGCAGCTGTTCTACATCGGCTTTCACGCGGAAGTGATCCTCCGGACCATACCCTGTCATATCCATGGAATACTCATAGGGCAGGCTCTCCCGGACTACCTCATAGGGCATTTCATCATTGCCGGTTACGTACATGACATTCACATCCAGCGTGCCCTGCATACCCATTTTTCCTTCTGTCAGTTCTTCCCCTGCGGTCGTCAGGCAGCTGTCATAAAACAACACCTGAAGGATTGCCTCCTGACCTTCCTTTGTGTGGATTCGACCGCTCAGCTTGCTTTTCCCGCACAGACGGTTTCTCATCATCTGCAGGGTTACCGCCTCAGACCTGCATTCCACCTCCTTGGTTACACCATACAGGTCTGAAATCATCTCATATTGACCTTCCTCGTACACATTCATCCCGATATCCAGACTCATCTCAAGGTCAATGCTGCGTTCTTCCCCATCCGGGTCCGGTTTGGATACCAGCTTCACCGGTCCCTTCACGAATTCCAAATCACCCAGCATTTCCTGAGTCAGTCCGGGACAATCCACCCTTCCGCCAAAAGGAATGGTCACCTCATAGACACGTACCCCTCTGGTTTCTCCCTCCGCCTCATACAACACGCAGAGGTTAATATCACCCTGCACCTGGAAGGTATCCTCCACTGCTCTGTATTCCACATCCGACAGACTCACCCTGGAGTCCAGAATCTGATAAATATTGGGGTAACCGGAGGGTAGCATCACCTCTTCCCGTATACGCAGTACATCCTTCTTCTGTAAAATCAGCTCCGATACGGTTATGGGTGTTCTCCGAAATTGTGCAGCCTCACCGTCTCTTACCTCAATGGGCAGCTCTACCCTGCTGATATCATTCAGCCTTCCC
>CALYSH010000031.1 GCA_945485625.1 uncultured Lachnospiraceae bacterium
TCAGGATTTGGAAATATGCCTCTCCTTAACAGAAATCTGCACTCCGGCAAATAATGCAAATACAGAAATTGAAATAATTTTACAGGTAAACATCCAATGCTGTTCTGAGTGATTCTGAACCAGAAACCACCATGCCAAGGGATACATTGCCAATAGAAAAAAAGGGATAGCCTTTTTCAGTTGAAGCACACATTTCTTCATACGAACCACTTTAATCAGGGCAATGATTATTAACATAATGAACAAAAGAAAATATGCCCAATTCATATATGGCTGCATATTTAACAATAATACTTTAATAAATCCTGTTCCTTTTCCATACCCTTCTGCACTGTCCGTACGTACCAGTATAGTTTGCAATGCATCCTTGATTGTATGCGAACCCGTTAGCAGATCAGTCAATAACCATTTACTCATCCACATCCATGCATATCCGACTGTCCATTCTCCGGACAAACAAAACAGCCGAAAGCAATTTTTCCTGCAGTTTTCACAGTGAAGAAATAAATAGATGCATAACGGGAATCCCAATGTAATCAGCGGATACGTAAAAAAATCAAAATAGGAAGTAAACATGCCCACAATCAAAAAGTATATCCCATACAATTTTTTATGATATAAAGTATTATCAAATGTCAGCAAAACCAGAACTGCCAGAAGCATCAGATAAAGACATATGCTTTGTGACAATGAGGAGAAGGCACTGACAAAAAACAAAAACGGAAGTGCGCCAAGGAATGCATAAGTCAACCCATCTTCGTTTTTCTTTGTAAATAATATCAGACACCAACCCACCATAAAAAGCTGAAAACATGCATTGATAAGCCGAATGGAATTAAATGAAGTCAAAAAAAGCAACGGCTTTAAAACAACCAGATAACCATGCCAGTATCTGGAATACTCCACCTCACGGGGCTGTTCTACTCCATGCAGATAATCTACCAGAGACTCTCCGGGATGCCAGACATCCGAACAATCAGGGGCATAATAAGATTCTCCTCGATACATATGAAGTGTTTGTTCCAATGTCGAATGCTCTTCATTTTCATAGACTGCATGTTCTAACATCAAACAATCCGTGAAACTACCTGTCAGAGTAGCCGGATATCCATCGATCAATGCTTCCTGTTCAAATTCACGGACAATCATATCCAGAGACCATAATACATGTTCCTGCATCTTATCCACCGGAATCATATGAATCAGCAGCATGGCAACAAAGCCAATGATAGGAACGATCAGTAAAATAATAAAATGATTTTTTAACTCTCTTTTCACATTTTTCTCCTCAAATCTATTTGTAAATGCAGGAACTATATTCCCATACTATTCACACTCTTTCATCTTTCTGTTCCGACATGCCACCTGCCGGGCATAGCCGAAATGGTTGTATCTTTCATCCCATCAGTGATATAATCAACATATAACATGTGATAGGAGTACCGCAAGATGAAAAATGTATTTCTTTCGTTTTCTTCCAAGCAGACAAACGAGGCTGAGCGCATATGTAACTACCTGGAAAGTCATGGATTGTCCTGCTTTTTTTCCACCAGGGATCTGATTCCCGGCGAAGAATATGCCGCTCAATTACTGGACCGAATCGACGAAGCCTCTGTGCTGGTGCTTTTGTTATCCGCCTCCTCCAACGAATCTCCCCATGTTCTGCGTGAGGTGGAGTATGCCGTTTCCCATAACACCCCGATTCTTGTTTACTCCCTGGAACCGGTAACACTTTCCAAATCCATGGAATACTTCCTGATGACCCATCAATGGATCACCTCCGAAGAAAACAAGGATGAAAAGCTGTTGCAAAGTATTCGTCATCTTATAGACAGGTCAAACGATAAACAACCTGCTCCCACCACTGCCGTGCCCAACCATTCCGGGCGCATTTTCCCCGTGCTCATTGTCATTTTGATCCTGTTGGTTCTTTTCCTGATTGTGGGACTGTTGTTTTTTCAACCAAAGGAAAAGGTTCCATCCGGCCAACCAGCACTTTCTTCCTCAGAAACTTTAGTTCCCGCATATCAATTAGGGGATACCCTTACCTTCGGTACTTACCTGGATGAACCCATTGAGTGGCGGGTGATTAAAATAAACGAAGATAAAACCATGATTCTCTTGTCCAAATACATCCTTTCCATGAAGGCCTATGATGCCCCGGAGGGTGGCGAATACAATGTTTATGACGGAGTAGATTATTGGAGCTATGAGAATCATAATGTGGAGGACGATGCTCTTTGCGTAAAAATCCGTGGAAACAACGACTGGGAGCTCAGCAACATCCGAACCTGGCTCAACTCCGATAAAGAGGTTGTAGAATACCCGGATCAGGCTCCTACCAAAAAAGCTGTAGGCGCAAACTTCTATCACAGCGAACATGGATTTTTGTATGATTTCACGGAAGAGGAAAAGGCTGCATTGGTTCTCACCGAGTTGAAAACCCCTGCAAACGCGCTGCGCACGGATGCGAATAATAATATGATCACCACTAAGGACAGGGTATTCCTGCTTTCTACAGATGAGCTGGAATGGCTTTTGGAGGGTGGAATCTCTCCATACGCCAGGCCTTCCGAAGGCTGCAAGGCAACCGACCGGGAACTCTTTTATTACAACTCATTTGTGGAACACAATCACACCGAGAGCTATTACTGGTGGTTGAGAAACGGTTCTGACTGCAAGGTCAATGAATCCGCCGTCGTCACAACAGAAGCCGAAGAGAATATCCCCTATACCTCCGCCAGCGTGGGAATATCGAATTACGGCATCCGTCCTGCAGTCTGTGTAGACATGACCAGACTTCATCCCTGATGCCCGGTGCCCGCGTCAGATTTTGCCTTCCACTTTCCCATGTTCTGATAGATGCCCATCATAGCAAGCAATAGGATAAAGGGAACGTATAAAAACAGGTATCTGGCGCGTGCCTCAAAAATCGTTTCAAACAGGAAAATGCCAATCACGGAAAGCTTCAGCACACTGATTTCTTTTCGTTCTCCGGACAACCGAAATCCCAACAGCAATCCTGCAAGGCATCCGAACCACAGGGTCTGCATTATATTTTTAAAGGCTTCAAAATATTTCCCATCTTTGTAATAGAAGCTTGACAACGTCTCCCGAAGCTTCCGATTTCCCTCATATCTCTGCTCGATGATAAATTCTCCTTCCTCCCACCATGCAAAGGTACCGTCCGTGAAATTCGTAAGAATCTTTTCCTTTCCCAGCTTCAGTAATCCACTCACCTTCATTTTTCGAACCCGTTCCAAAGCCACTCGAAGATTCGCCTGATTCCGTTCCTTTGCGTTAGAGAAGCTCATGGAAAAATCCTGGTCTACTATATTGATGACACCCCCATATTCATCATTTAAGCCCAGCATAATAAAGTGCGGAAGACCAAAGGTACATTCCGGATCCATCTCCAGTCCGGTGGCTTTGATCCCGGATTGCACGATAACAAATCCCAGCAGAAATCCCAGACACAGAGAAAAAACAGAGAGGGCTATTCTTCGAAGGTCTTTTTTATTCACCTTCCCGAATGAGATGATTGTAACGATCAGAATAGCAATTCCCATAATTGCCGCCTGGGGTTTAATTCGATATCCGATGTAACAGGTAAATGTCAGAAGAAAAAGAAAGAACCCGGGATACTCCTTTCTGCGGATTCGCAAAAAAGCATAGAACTGCACCATCGGGAAAATCAAACCGGTGGCATCGGAATATGGTATCACTACCCATGGAGACAACCCAATCAGCAACACATAGAGAAACCACACTGCCACCCCGCAGGCAGGGTCTGTCAGCATTTGTGCACACCGGTACAACAGGTAGCCGGTTCCTGCAAACAATACACACTGAAACAGAATAACACAAAAATAATAATTTTTAATTCCAAACAGCATTCCGATCCGAATCGGAACAGAGAAAAGAAATACTAAAAAAGCATTGTTGGGATAATATGAAAAATATTTATTCTGCACATGCGCCCAGTCTTTCTTCGCTGCCGCCTCAGCCGACAGCACCACCATCTGCGAATCCCAACCGGTTTTGAAATAATAATGATAACTCAACATTACCAGCAGACAACAAAACAGACCACTTAACAGCAGCATGAACAGTCGATGATACCGGAACTGATTTATTTTCCCCCGAAATAACCACACCAAGAAGCAAATGAGGGATATTACCAACAACCCCATTCCCGCATAGAACCAATTGGGCAGCTGAAACAGCTTACGGTAGGCATAGTCGGTTTTATACAAAAACAGGCAAATAAAGAGAACCAGGCTCATTATTCCGAAGAAAACAATATTTATGCTTCTGTATGCAATATCCTGAAATCCAAATTTCTTTCTCATAAATCTATCATCTCTCCAAGCGTTTCTTTTTTAACCTTCTACTGCTTATCCGCGTCCGTTTTCCGGTCAATGATCTTAATCCATTTTCCGCTCTTTAGCCGGAATACACACCATACCGCCTTGATGACCTGATCCAGCTTTAAGAATACGTATATCCAAAAGGCGTCCAGATGCCAGTACAGGCCTGCCAATGCGCCAAGGGGAACGGAAACAATCCATAAAAACAGGATATCCGCAACCATCAGAAACTTGGTATCTCCACCGCCTCGCAGCACTCCCTTGGTGAGAATACTGTTCATGGACTGGAATACCACAATCAAGGCGATAGCTACCATCAATTCCCCGGCAATCAACCTGGTTTCCTCGGAAATATTGTACATACCGATAACCGGTCCGCTGATAAGCAGAATCAGTCCGCCGCCAAGCAGGCCAATAATCACACCCAGACTTAAGAATGTCCAGGCCTGCTCTTTTGCTTCCTTAATCTTTCCCTCCCCCAGGGTATGTCCTGTCATAATACTACCCGCATGACAGATTCCCTGAATCAATACCGTACTGAGCTGCTGGGTTACTACCGTAATGGAGTTGGCAGACACAAAGCTCTTTCCGATTCTTCCCATTACGACAGCCACGGCAGAATTCCCCAGTGCAAGCAGGGTATCGGATACAAATACCGGCAAACCGATAGTAATATAGTCCTTCATCAGATCGCCGCACTTCTTCGTCACATCCCGGAGCCGATATCCGATTCGTTTATCCACAAAGAAGAAGTATCCGCAAATCACACTGAACTCAAAGACTCTGGCAATCAATGTTCCCAGTGCAGCACCCTGAATTTCCATTCTGGGAGCGCCTAACTTACCGAAAATGAATATGTAATTACATCCCACATTGATAAAGAAGGCACCGATGGAGGTATATAGGGGGAGTTTTACCTGTCCCACACTTCTTAACACTATGGTACAGGTCAGTGCCAGTCCCTGCAGCAGATAACAGGGAATCATCCATCGGTAATACAGAACACCCTGTGCGATCACCTCGGGATCGTCAATATAGATTCGCATCAACAGCTGCGGACAGATGATTGTGGGCAGTGTAAACACCAGAAATCCCAACCCCGCGCAAAACCGCAGCATGATGGTTACAATCTTCTTTAAAGAGTCGATATCCTTCATTCCCCAGAACCTGGCAGTCAGCACACTGGTTCCCATTCCGATACCCATACAACAAATATGATACAGGGTAATAAACTGATTGGCCTGGGCAGTTGCAGACATTACTGTCTCCCCCAGGGAACCAACCATGATGTTATCCATCAGGCTGACACCGATGGTAATCATGGACTGCAGCGAAACCGGTATGGCAATGCCTGCCGCCTTCTTATAAAACTCCTTATCCTTCACAAATAAACCCATTTTCTTCTCCTGCTTCCTCTGCCCTATTCCTTTCCCGGCAGAAGCTCCGACATTTTATTCAATATTTCCTCTGTCTTATCCAAAAGCAACCGTTCATCCGTTTCCACCAGTCCGGTCTTTTTATAACGATAGGTAAAATACGGATTGCCATATGCGGTAAAGGACATTTCCCTCCCGCATGCATTCAGCAATGCCGGAATCCCTTCCGGGTTCACCTTTGCATTTGGCGTGAATGTAAAAAGAATCCGTTCGTTCTTTCCTTTAATCTCCGCCAGATAAACCTTATGGGCACTCACGCGAATCAGAGAAATACGAAGGAGATTTTCCACCGACTCCGGAATGCTGCCGAAACGGTCGAGAAGCTCATCCCTCATATCCTCCATTTCCTTCCGATTCTCTATCCCGGCAATCCGCTTGTAGATATCCAGCTTCTGTGTTTCATTGACGATATACTCGTTGGGAATGTATGCATCCACATCCAGATCCACAGTGGTATTGAAATCAAGCTGACCAGCCACGCCCTTCCGTCTGGCCACCGCATCGTTTAACATTTTACAATACAGATCATAGCCAACGGCCTCCATGTGACCATGCTGGCGCATTCCCAAAAGATTGCCGGCCCCGCGAATCTCCAAATCACGCATAGCGATTTTAAAGCCGCTGCCCAGATCTGTAAATTCCCGAATGGCTGACAGGCGTTTTTCAGCAACCTCCTTCAGCATCTTGTCCCGTTTGTACATCAGAAAGGCATAGGCTGTTCGATTGGAACGGCCCACTCTTCCCCGCAGCTGATACAGCTGGGAAAGTCCCATATTATCGGAGTCATGAATGATAATCGTGTTAACATTGGATATATCCAGACCGGTTTCAATAATGGTGGTGGACACCAGTACATCGATATCCCCGTTGATGAAGTCATACATAATGCGCTCAAGCTCCTGCTCCTTCATCTGACCGTGAGCGAAGGAAACATTGGCCTCCGGGACCAGCTTCTGAATACGGGCTGCCATATCCGCAATATTGTGGACGCGGTTGTATACATAATACACTTGTCCCTCTCTTGCCAGCTCTCTGGAAATCGCTTCCCGGACCATCTCCTCATTATATTCACAGACAAAGGTCTGGATGGGAAGGCGGTCCTCCGGAGCCTCCTCCAGCACACTCATATCCCGGATGCCGATCAGACTCATATGAAGCGTACGGGGAATAGGGGTGGCGGTTAGCGTCAGTACATCCACATTTTCACGAAGCTTCTTGATTTTCTCCTTGTGAGCCACACCGAAGCGTTGTTCCTCATCTACAATCAAAAGCCCCAGGTCTTTAAACTTCACATCATCAGACAACAGTCTGTGCGTACCGATGACAATATCTACCAACCCCTTCTGCAGGTCGGAAATGGTCTTCTTCTGCTCCGCCTGGGTACGGAATCTGCTTAACAGCTCCACCTTCACCGGGAAATCCTTCATTCTCTGCAGGAAGGTATTGTAATGCTGCTGTGCCAGAATGGTGGTGGGGACAAGACAGGCTACCTGTTTTCCTTCCTGAACCGCCTTAAACGCCGCACGAATGGCAATCTCTGTCTTACCATAACCAACATCGCCGCAGACCAGTCGATCCATAATTCGGTCGCTCTCCATATCCCTTTTGGTATCCGCAATGGCCTGGAGCTGGTCCTCTGTCTCCTCAAAGGGGAACATCTCCTCAAATTCCTTCTGCCAGATGGTATCCGGTCCAAAACGATACCCTCTCGCCTGCTGCCTGGCCGCATAAAGCTCCACCAGATCATTTGCCACCTCTTCCAGGGCAGTGCGCACCTTTGTTTTTGTTTTCTCCCACTCCCTGCTTCCCAGCTTATTTAACTTTGGCGTTTTCGAGGCATCCGCAGAAGCATATTTCTGAATCACATCCAGTCCGGTAGCCAGAATATATAAATTACCGCCATCCCGATACTCAATTTTCAGATAATCCTTGACAACCTTTTCCACCTCTACCTTTTCAATTCCCCTGTAGATGCCAAGACCGTGACTTTCATGTACCACATAGTCACCGATTTTCAGATCATCAAAGCTGGAAATCTTCTGTCCATGGTAAGCGGAACGTTTTTTCTTCTTTTTCTTTTCTGCACCAAAGATATCGGTTTCGGACAATACCACAAACCGAATCATGGGATACTCAAAGCCCCTGACCACATGACCATAAGCAGTCAGTACCTCACCGTTTAATACCTCCCTCTGGGGATCCTCGCTGAATACCGCCGAAAGCTCCTGATCCCGCAAATCCTCTGCCAGTCTCCGGGCCCGGGTGCGGGAGCCGGACAATAATAGTACCCGATAGCCCTTCTTCTTATACTGTTTCAAATCCTTTACCAACGCCTCGAAGCTGTTGTTATAAGGGGCCAGACTTCTTACATTCATATCCAGCTTTACATCGGTTTTAAAATATCCCTGCTTACCGTATATATTGGAAAGAGTCACCACATGTCCTTTACACATCTCTGCGGCGGTTTCCTGGGGACTGCAAAGCAGCTGCATCTGTCCGGGCAGAATATATCCCTTTTCCAGACGTTGTTTCATGCTCTCCGTAAACTCCAGTTCCACTGCCTCCGCATGCTCCCTGATCCGTTCCGGTTCATCCACAAAAAAAATCAATCCGTTCCCGGGTGACATTTTTTGTCTGCGCAACAATAAGCCACACAGGGACATGGTATCTTCAAAGAAGTAATGAACATAGCTCTCCAGGTTAACCTTACTTTGGAATTCCAGTAATTGTTCCTTTAATTCCTTCACCATTCCAAAGATCCGATGGGCTTCCTCTGTCCGGAAATTCTCTCGAAGCCTTTTCTCCTGAACAGCCGCTTCCTTCTCCAGCCGTTTGATTCCCTTCTCTATGGTCTCATCATCCAAAACAAACTCTGTTGCGGGAAAAATGCGAAGGGTCTGCAATTTCTCCACGGAGCGTTGACTGAGTACATCAAAGCTTCGGATGGAATCCACCTCATCCCCCCAAAGCTCAATACGATAGGGATTCTCCTCCGTCAGATCAAACACATCCAGGATACCTCCCCGAACGGAGAACTGACCCGGGCTCTCTACCTGGTAGCTTCGCTCATACCCCATGGCCACCAGACGTTTTGCAAGAATGTTCAGACTTAAGCTGTCTCCAACAGACATCTCAATCACATCACCCTCACCCCAGACTACCTGAGGAGTAAGCAGGGCTGCATAGGTGGCAACAATGGTGAGCGGACGTCCTTCAACCATGCGTCTCAATGCCCGGATCCGCTCCCGCACCAGCTGATTTCCGTGAATGTCTGCCTGGAAAAAAATCAGGTCCTTGGCCGGATACAATACCACATTCCGGTCATAGAACTTATATTCCTCATAAATCTCCTTGGCACGCAAATCGCTGTAGGTTACAATCAGCTTACTTTTCACATTCTGGGAAAGGCCGTATATCATATGCAGTTTTTGTGAATCCACGCAGCCCGAAAGAGCTGTCAGAGAGGATTCCTTCTTAAACTGTTCCTGAAGCTGTTCATATTCCGCCAGTTCCTTCAGGGGAGCTAATAACGCCTGCATGTGCTCTGCCTCCTATTTCTTCTGGTTAAACTGATTCATTGCCGCATCCACATCCTTTGTAAATATCAACCGGATTGCATCTGCCGCCCTGTCTGCCGCTTCATCCATTTTCTTCCGTTCTTCCCCGGTAAAATGTCCCAAAACATAATCCGCCAAATCATAGGAGGCCGGTTTCTCACCCACGCCCATACGAATTCGAATAAAGTTTTCGTGCCCCAGATGGGCAATAATATTCTTCAGACCGTTATGTCCGCCGGCGCTTCCCTTTTTCCGCACCCGGAGCTGTCCCACATCCAGACTGATATCATCCGAGATCACAATGAGTTCACTGGTTTCATCTATTTTATAATAATCCACCAGTTCTCTGACACTTTCTCCACTCAGATTCATGAATGTCTGGGGCTTCGCAAGAATACATTTCTCTCCTGCAATCATCCCCTTCCCGATAATTGCCTTGTGTTTCTTCTCCAACACCGCAATATTCTCCTTGTCAGCCAATCGGTCAATCACATCAAAGCCGATGTTATGTCTGGTATTCTCATACTGTTTTCCCGGATTCCCCAATCCTACTATTATATACATGTTGCTTCTTCCTTATCTGATATCCTGCATTTCCCGGCCAAAAAGGAATCGCCTGTTATCATAATAT
>CALYSH010000032.1 GCA_945485625.1 uncultured Lachnospiraceae bacterium
TTCTTTTTGAAATACCAGCACATTAAAGGATAAGGGCTTTACCTCAGTGTTCAGGATGCCCTGTTCAAAAGAAGCACTCTTCACCTCTACGGGTATTATGATATCCGGATTTTCGTAGGAATTTTTCAGGTCCATATCCTCACTGTACAGCTCCAAATGCTTTTCGAAGGTGTAGCCCGGGAAGGCATTCACATCCAGGCTCAACGGATAGGTGGTATCCGTGCTTCGATTGATGGCAAATACACTTAGGGTTCCCTCTGCATCATTGTATGCGGTAGCGCAGTCAATGTAGGGCAAATTCTTCTTGCCGGTGTACTGGGAATTGTCATCGATAAAGTAGCCGGGCAAATCAAAGGTATCACATTCTACCCGGGTCTGCAGAGACATCCCCTTTCCATACTGCATCAGCTCTGTGAATACGTAGTAGGATGCACTCTTCCATACATGGTCATGATTGGATGAACAAAGAATTCCAATACCGCTGGTAGCGCAGGCGATCTTTACACGGTCCGCATGACGCAGGAACGCCAGCAGGGTGGATGCGGTAGTCAGTGCATGAACCATATCGCCGCCGGGAAATTCCCTCTCCGGCATATTGTCGGGATCATGACGTACATACTGCCGCTCCGGATTGAATACATAATGGCAGGCCGCCATGTTGTGAGGACCGTAGCCGGGATGCAGTTCCGCGCAGGGCTTCGGGATGGTACCATACTCATCAAAGGAAATCATCATCTTCTTGGGGGAGCGAAGCTTTGCCGCCACCACATCACAAAGCGCAGCCTCCGTATTGATGAAATCCTCATAATAGGCAGAACCGCCAAGGAGCGCCGCATAGTCTCCGGGAGGTGCCACATGATAATGATGCACGGAGATATAATCTACGGTTTCGTAGCACTCCTGCAATACTTCCTCCTCCCACTGGGGGTAATGTGCCATAAAAGGCGCGGAGGATGCACAGACTACGGTCTCAATGCTTGCATCCACCCATTTCACTGCCTTGGATACCTCATTGACACAGATACCGTAACCCTTGGGATTCTTCTCCCAGGAGCCAAGCTGCCAGGGTCCGTCCATTTCATTCCCCAGATACCAGACCTTTACCCCGTAAGGGTCCTTGTGCCCGTTCTCAATACGCTTATCGGACCACCAGGTGCCGCCGGGATGGTTGGTGTATTCTACAATGCTGATGGCGTCCCGGATATCCCCGGTGCCCAGGTTTATGGTATACAAAGGAGCCGCACCGGTTTTCTCTGCCCACTGCAGATACTCATCATGTCCCACCTCATTGGTAATGTATTGATACCAGGCCATATCCAGGTGGGTCTTTCTCTGGTCCTTTGGACCAATGGAATCCTTCCAATCCCAACAGGACACAAAGTTTCCGCCGGGCAGACGAATGTAGGACATGCCCGCCTCCTTCAAGGCGTCAATGACATCCTGCCGGAAGCCCTGTTCGTCCGCAGTGGGATGCTTGGGATTGTACATGGTTCCGTTTACCATGGTACCGATGGGCTCCAAAAAGGTTCCATAGAGTCTGGGGGAAATCTCTCCGATTTCGAAGGACGGATGAATCGTGATTTTTGCTGTGTTTGCCATAACTGTTCCTTTTCCTTTCTTGTTTTCCGATGCCGGGACAAGGGCCCCCTCGTTGAGATTTTCTGCATTGTTTGCGTTCAAGAAACCAAGATGCACTAAGCATTGACAAAGCAGCGAAGGACATTCACAAAAATACAAAACTCGCTTCGCTCAAACAGTTGTATTTTTGTTCATAAGGCTTCTTTGTCAATACTAAGAGCAACTAAGGTTCCTCTCTCATGTCAAACAATGCAGAAAATCTCAACTTGGGAATCCTTTGTCTCCGACCTACCATAGATTTATTCATACTTTCCAAGATGGAAAGAGTAAAGAATCCTCTCCTTGACTTTCTTTCCGGTCAGTTTTTCCAGGGCTTCCTGATAGTAGTCCAGCTGTGTTTCATAGCGGTCCCAAAGTGCCTGCAGGGAGGGAACGGAATCGGTCTTATAATCCAGAAGTACCAGTTCTCCGTCTTCTTCGAAAAAGACGTCGATAATACCCTGAATCAATACCTGCTCTTCCTCCGGGAAGGCAGAATTCACCCGGGATGCGGGCAGTCCCAGGACAAAGGGCTGTTCCCGGTGTAACAGACCATCCTGATGGGCCCGCCACATGCGATACCCCAAGGGAGAACGCAACAGCTCCAGAATCCGCTCCGGACGGATACACTCTGCATACTCCTTTTCCAGTCGCATGCTCTCCGTCTGCTTCGCCATGGATTCCCGGAAGCGGTCTGCTACCGCTGCCCAGTCCGTCTGCTCCACATAAGCCTCAAAGCTTTCCGCAACGTCCTTTCCCAGGACAGCTTCAAAATCCAGAAGCTCCATGACACGGTGATAGGCATTTCCGCGGACCGTACCCGTTACCTCCTCCTTCTCCCGCTTAAAGGCCGGTATATAGGGCACCACCTCCGGCTCCTCGAAGGTATGGAAGGCCGCCTCATCCTTCTCTGCCATGGCCGCAATTTTTAACTCGGACACCGTGGTCTTGGTGTAAAGCTGTTCCAGACAGGAATAGGGGTAAACGAATGCGAAGCGCTCCTTAAGCAGCTTCAGCTTTTCTTCCTCCACAGGATAATCACCCTGTACCAGAAGCATGCGTTTTTCATAAGCTCCCATATCCTCCTCCAGCTGCTCTATTCGGAAGTCCGCTGCACTTCGATAGGATATTCGCAGGTCCATGTCATCCAGAACCGGTAACAGAAAGTCCATGTAACAGGAGGCTTTCATAAACTCCAGATAATTCAGTTTCCCGGTCGACAATAGTCCTGCTGCCCTCCGGGTCTCCACCATATCATGGGAATAATCTCCGGTTGCAGTCAGAATCAGCTTCTCCCTGGCGCGGGTAAGAGCAACGTACAGGATCCGAAGCTCCTCCGCCAAAGTATCCCGCTTCAGTTTCTGGGATAAAATCATCTTTCGCAGAGTTTTATTCCGGATCCGTTTCACAGGATCCACGAAATCCACCCCGATTCCAAATTCATTATCCGCAAGCAGAAACCGGTCTGCATCCCGAAGATTGAACTGTTTGCCCATGCCGGCCACAAACACCACGGGAAACTCCAGTCCCTTACTTTTATGGATGCTCATGATGCGTACCACATCGGCGTTTTCATCCAGAATATCCGCCTCTCCCTCATCCATATCGTATTTCTCCAGCTGTTCCATATATCGCACAAAGTGGAATACCCCAAAAAAACTGGTGGCACCAAAGGCAGATGCTTTGGTAAACAGCATTTCCACATTTGCCCTGCGCTTTTGTCCCGCAGGCAGTGCGGTAATATAATTCAGGTAATCATAATCGCCAATGATCTGTTCCAGCAGTTCCCGGATGGGAAGATATACCATATCCTGGCGGTAGCTTTCAAACCGCTCCAGAAAGGCAGACAGTTTCTCGGAGAGTGCAGCTTGGGGATGTGCTTCCCGATACGCAAGCACCGCCTCATACAAACGCCCTTCCTTCTGTTCTCCCCGAAGAATGGCCAGTTCCTCGTCCGTCAATCCGCCAAAATAGGAATGTAACACTCCAAACAGCGGAATGTCCTGATATGGATTGCTTAAGATGCGCAGGTAATTCAACACCTCCTGCACCTCCGTAGCCTGAAAATAACCGGTCTTAGAGGTCACATACGCCGGAATCCCCTGACGTTCCAATGCATCCCGCAGTTCCTCATCCCATCCCGATGTGGTACGAAGCAGAATCACCATGTCACGATATCCCACAGGACGCAATTCCCCGGTCTTTTTGTCCGTTACCCGGAAGCTTCCCAGCAGTTCTTTTATCCTGGCTGCAATAGCCATTCCCTCTGCTTCCTTGCCCTCCATCTCATCCTCATGGTCAGGCTTCTCCACCAGAATCAGTTCACTTTCACATCCTGCATTCTCCGGATAAACCGCTCCCGGGTAAAGCGCTGCAGCCTCATCATATACAATACCGCCGCATTGGGCACTCATGATTCCGCAAAAGGCCTTATTCACCGTATCAATGACCCGGGTTCTGCTTCGGAAGTTTTTGGAAAGGGTTAGCTTTCTGTTATCCCCCTCTTCCCCATAGGTTTCGTATTTTTCCAGAAACAGCTCCGGTCTGGCCTGACGGAAGCGATAGATACTCTGCTTCACATCCCCCACCATAAATCGATTGCGATGACCCGGTTCCTGTTTCGCAACTGCCATTAACAAATATTCCTGCACCAGATTACTGTCCTGGTATTCATCAATCAGTACCTCTGCAAAATAATCCCGGTATTCCAGAGCCACCTGACTAGGTGTAATCTGATCTCCTTCTTTTTTTAGGAGAATGTCCAACGCATAATGCTCCATATCGGAGAAGGTTATCAATCGCTTTTCCCTTTTTTTCTCCTGCATACGGGATACAAAATCCAGTGTCAAATCCAGTAGCGTATCAAGAGGACCCACAACACCCATGCTCTGGACAAGCATAAGCTCTGCCGGCGTTTTGAAAAAGCGCTCACTCAAATCACCTATGGTTTTCTTCACCGAATCACGAATGGATTTTACCAGTTCCTTCTTGGAAGCATTGACACTGTCATCCTTCTTTCCGCTGAGCCGTCCGAAGGCAAATCCGGAGACCTTCTCCCCCAGCTGTACGAAATCCGCGGTTTCCAGCAGGGCTTCCAGACCATCCCTCTCTTTCTCCAGCATCTCCCCATACATATATGGGCCGTCAGGACTTTCACAAATCCGGATAGCGGTATTCAGTTTTTCCACGCAGCCCTGAAGCAGTCCCCGGATGTGCTCCACCATAAAATCCCCACAGGGATTATGAATGAATCCCTCCATGTCCGTTGCACTATAGTCCTTCTTCCGCTCTGTCAGCCAATCCCCTGGCCATGGAAAGCTGTCAGCATATTTGGCCAAATCTAAAATATGTTTTTCTAAAGCAGTATCTTTTCCTCCGGTGCAAAAGTACTCCACACAATCCAAAAAGGCATCCGTTCCGTCCGCATACCGGTTCTCCAGCAGTTCCTCCAAAACCTCCTGCTGCAGCAGCTTGATTTCACCCTCATCCGCCACACGGAAATTGGGGTCCAGAGAAATCTCATTAAAGTGGTTGCGGACAATAAACAGGCTGAAACTGTCAATGGTGGTAATCAGTGCATTGTGAAGCAGTGCGGACTGTCTTTGCAGGTGCTCGCTTTCCGGATGCTCCTCCAGCCGAACTGCAATGGCCTCTCCGATTCTCTCCCGCATCTCCTGGGCAGCCGCATTGGTGAAGGTAACAATTAGCAGACGGTCGATATCCACAGGATGCTCCTCATCACAAACCATGCGGGCAATGCGTTCTACCAGCACCGCTGTCTTACCGCTTCCTGCTGCCGCAGACACCAGTACATTACAGTTATGCAGTTCAATGACCTTTAACTGGTCCTCCGTAAAGGAAATGCCCATCCTACAGTTCCTCCCTCATTCTCTCTAAAATCACCGCATCCTCCGGTTCCTCCAGCTTACGCTTCCGATAGCCCGGTATCGTTTCATCAAACCCGCACACCTTCTGAAAGGAACAATAAGTGCAGGCACTTTCCTTTTTCTTTTCATAGGGATTCACTGCAATCTTACCATCCAGAATCTCCCGACCGATTCCGCGGATTTTTTTGTTGACAAACTCTGATAACAGCTCCATATCCTCCGAGGTCAGTACACTGGAACGGGCAGCAAAGTCCCCATTCTGCTTTAACTCCACCGGGATAACCTGGGAGCGTCCCTCCAGGTCACTGTCCAGAAGCTTCACAATCTCCGTGCTCTTCTGCACCACGCCCCGGGTACGCAGTTGGTTGCGGATAGCCTCATTGATTTCCTCCTCGGTCAGCTCTGTGGCACTTTCCACCGTAGGGTCATCCACATGATAATACAGCATGGCCGCAGGCAGCACGGATTTCTCCGGATGCTTTTTTGCCTCCATGGCCAGGGCCGCATCCATATACACCACCAGCTGAAGCTGCAGGCCATGATACAATGCCGCCAGATCAAACTGCTTATCTCCGGATTTGTAGTCCACCACCTTTACATAAACCCGATCCTCCACTATTGCCTCGTCTACCCGGTCAATTCGTCCAATCAGGCGCATCCTTTCCTCCCCGGACAAGCCCAGGGAGATATCCTGCAGCTTCTCTGCATTCCGGAAGGATACTTCATAAGCCACCGGTGCAAAGAAGCCCTTTTTCAACTGCTCCTGCAGGGTCAGAACCGTCCGGGTAAGCACTCTCTTCATACGGGTAATCGCGTACTCATTCCGTGCGTTCCGGTACAGGACGCCTGCCCCATACACAGCAGCGAAATCATCCATGGCACGACTGACACTCTCCGCTGCATATTCCGGTTCGAAATCAAACCAGGTGTGTCCGTCCCCGGTCAGCCCTTCTGCAAACTGCTGGAGTACCCCATGGTAGGTATTCCCCATGTCCACCGCCTCGAAGGCCATCTCCTCCCGCTCCTTCAAAGACAAACCGTATTGAAGAAAGTGACGATAGCTGCAGGCCGCAAAGGTTTCCAGTCTGGATACACTATTCTCCAGAATTTTACCGTATAACGCGGTTGCCACAGCCGTGGACAAAGGGGAATTCTTGTATCGGATAAAAGCGGCATCCCGATATACATCCCGATTTCTCCGATACCCATTCTCTTCATATGCCTTATAAAGGGTATAAAAATCTGTTTCCTGCTCCCCGGACATGCTGCCTGCCGCATAGCGATTCAGCTGCTCTGCCAGGTAATCCAGCCCTTCCCTCTCCTGAAGCACCTGTTCCAAAAGAGAATCCTTCTGAGGACAGTTCACCACCAGGCAGGGGAATACCTTCCGCAGCATATCAATCAGATACGCCGGACGAATGCTCTTGCCCTGACTGTTCATTCTGGCATAGGACAAATACAGCTTCTCCTTGGGTCTGGACATACACAGATACAGATAGAAGCGTTGAATAAACATCTGCTGTCTGGGGGTGGGAGCCAGCTCCAGACCGGAGTCCTTCAAAAACTCCCTGTCCATATCGGAAATGATGCCTCCCTTGGAAGCACTGCGGGGGATGTTGCCGTCATTTACACCCAGAAAGAATAAGACCTTTACGGACTTGATTCTGGTACGCTCCATATCTCCCACCAGAACACGATCCACGTTCTGAGGAATCGTACCTACCTCAATCTCTCCAAACCCTGCTTCCAATATCTCATAAAACTCCTGCATGGAGATTTCTTCCTCTCCAAGCAGACTGTATATCTGATCCAGCAAATCCATTACCAGGCGGTAAATCTGCGCATACTCTCTGGCTTTCGTCAGATTCCCCTGCTCCGTAAACTTCGCTTCATAAGCTGACAGCTTCTCCTGCACCCGGTTCAATGTGAGGAACTCATACAAACGCTCCACATAATGGGCAGCCGTGTCCTGCTTTTCCATGCAGAGAGGCGCTACCTGTCGAAGAAGCTCTTCCCTTACATGATTCAGCCTCTCCAGGGGCTCCTGACTCTCTCCCAGTTCCCGGGTATGATGGGTAAAGATTCGGCTATAGGCCCGCATCCCCCGGATACCGGTCTCCAACACATAATTTTCCAGTCGGTCCGTCTCATCCGCCGTCAGATCAGAAATGCCGCTTCTCAAATAGTGAAATACCGTATCATAGGAGAAATCCCTGATTTGCATTTCCAGCGCACTTTTCATTGCCTCTATCATAGGGTTCAACACAATTTTGCTGGTGCGATCCATGTAATAGGGAATTCTCAGTCTGGTAAAGGCACCTTCCACATATGGAGCATACCCTTCCAGGTCTCCCACTACAATGGCAATATCCCGGTAGGCATAGCCCTGTTCCCGAATCAGGCGTTCCAGGCAAAGAGCCATCTGCTGTACCTCCTCCTTGGGATTGGTGGCTTCCAGCAGTACAATCTCCTCCTGCTTATCCGTAAACTGTTTTTCTCCATAACGAAACAGATGATTCTTCAAAAAGGTCAGGGCGTTCTCCTCTTCCTTTTCCTCCCTGAGGAAAATATCCAGCTTCCGGTCTCTGGACACACCTGCCTCCGCCGCCAGCTTCTCCAAATCAGCCAGGGTCTTTTTCGGCAGTGCGAACAGTTCCTGCTCTCCCCTTCGCTCATAGGGATTCTCTCCCCTTCCCATGTGAAGAACCACAATCACTTCCTTACTCTGCACCATCAGCTCCTGAATCAGGCGATTCTGAATCGGTGTAAAGCCGGTAAAGCCATCCAGCACTACCACACTGTTTTTTACCAGTTTGGAGCGATGCAGCGTCTCCCTTAACAAATCCATGGTCTCTTCCGTGGTTATATATTTCTCCCGAATATACTCCAAAAAACCGCCATAGACAGTTTGTAAATCTTTTAATTTTTGAGAAAGGGCACCACGCTTTTCTGCATAGTCAATGAGTTCCGTTACATCGTTCACACTGATTCCGTACTGCATAAACTCAGATATGGCACTCTTTACCTCATGGATATAGCCCTGCTTCTGCAAACTGCTGCCAAGTGCCGGCAATTGTTCTTTCAACCCCGACGCCACCTTCTGTATCACCAGGCTCTTTCCGGTATCATCCAGTACAAGGGTCTCCTTCTTTCCCACTTCCTCGAACACCCGATGTCCCAATCGGCCAAAGCTCAGTACATCTATGTTCATGATTCCGCCCCTGGGATGAAGAGTCACCAGATCCTTTTGGGTCTGCATGGTAAACTGGTCCGGCACCAGAATCAAAAAATTCTGTTCCGGACCGGCTATGGATTGTTCAATAATATGTTCATATACCTTCCTGCTGTTCTCCGCATCGGAGGAACCAAAATAAAAGCGTAAGCTCATCGAATTCGGACCTCCACCGGGCAATGATCCGACCCCATTACCTGAGTGTGAATCTCCGCTCCCTCCAGCCGGTCCTTTAATTTTTCCGACACCACAAAGTAATCAATACGCCAACCTGTATTCTTCTCCCTTGCATGGAACATATAGGACCACCAGGAGTAAACGTCTTTTTTGTCCGGATAGAAATACCGGAAGCTGTCAATATATCCGCTCTCCAAAACCTTGGAAAAGCATGCACGCTCTTCATCCGTAAAGCCTGCATTTTTATGATTGGTGGAGGGGTTCTTTAAGTCTATCTCCTGATGCGCCACATTCAAATCGCCGCAATAGATGACCGGCTTCTTTGCCTCCAGGCTGAGAATATACGCTAAGAAGGCCTTCTCCCACTCACAGCGATACTCCAGCCTTGCCAGCTCTCTCTGGGAGTTGGGTACATAGACGGTCACCACATAGTAATCCTCAAACTCAGCGGTAATCACACGACCTTCTTTGTCATGCTCCTCCACACCGATTCCGTAGGTCACGCTGATAGGCTCCTTCCTGGTAAAAAGCGCCACGCCGGAATAGCCCTTCTTCTCTGCGTAATTCCAATACTGATAATAGCCGGGCAAATCGAGGTCATGCTGTCCCTCCTGCAGCTTGGTTTCCTGGAGACAGAAAATATCCGCATCCGCCTCCTTGAAAAAATCCATAAACCCTTTGGTTAAGCAGGCTCTCAGACCGTTTACATTCCATGATATTAATTTCATATTCATTTATCCTCTCCGTTCTCAATCTCTCGTTCTTTCATTGTACCGCACGCAGAGGAAAATAACAAATCATTTTAGTACATGATTGTTTATTCTATCCCAAATTCATCATAAAATTCTTTTCTTGCCCCTTCGCTCTCCACGGCTTTCTGAGCATCCTCTGTTCGTCCTGCCGCCAAAAGGAGTCGGATAAGCTTTGCCAATCGCTCTTCTCCCTCGGTTCTTCCCTCAGTTCTTCCGTCGGCTCGGCCCTCATCTCTCATTTGTTCATCTCTCA
>CALYSH010000033.1 GCA_945485625.1 uncultured Lachnospiraceae bacterium
GATCTGCGAAATAATAGAGGTGCAGGATGTGGGACTGACTCTGGGAGGGACGGACATTCTGAAGGATATCAATGTAGCGTTTGAACAGGGTAAGATTCATGGTCTGATCGGTCGAAACGGCAGCGGGAAGAGTATGCTGATGAAATGTATCTGCGGATTTATATGGCCCACAACGGGCAGGATTTTCGTGGATGGAAAGCAGGTTGGAAAGGATGTGGATTTTCCCAAGGAGCTGGGGATGATTATCGAGACCCCCGGGTTTATCCCCTATTATTCCGGCTATAAAAATCTGAAGCTTTTAGCGGATCTGAATCATCGAATCGGCAGGGAGGAAATCCGGCAAAGCATGAGACAGGTGGGACTGGACCCGGATTTGAAACGACCGGTGAGAAAGTACAGCCTTGGTATGCGTCAGCGTCTGGGACTGGCCCAGGCGATTATGGAGAACCCGAAGATTCTCATCCTGGATGAACCCTTTAACGGCCTGGATAAGGAGGGTGTGGAAGAGATGCGAAAATACCTTCTGAACTACAAAGAGGTGGGGAAGACCATACTGATCTGTTCCCACTCCTCTGAGGATATCGCCATATTGTGCGATTCGGTGCATGAAATGGAGAAAGGGCGGATGAGGAAGTTGAAAGGATGAAGCAAATGCTCAAAGTTAGCCCTATCCATGGAAAAGAAATATGTTACAGATGAAGACGGAAATGTGGTACTGAATGAGGGTGATAAATGCAGACGTGGAAAGGGGCAGGGCCCCGCGGAGGAAAAAGCGTCCCTGAGACAGAAAAAAGGCTTGACAGAATAAATCATTTTCCATATACTGGGTTTATTATGCAAGTCAACAAATAGGAAAGAAAGCGAGGTAAAACAAATGTTGATTTTGAGAGACATGTTAATCGAAAAGAGATATCGAACAGGGATTACCTCGGAAAACATGGAGTAGCTATGTAAATAGATGCTTATTATGTGCCGTGGCGTTTCTGCCACGGCATTTTTGTTAGCGAGGAAGGAAAACAAGCACCTCCGAAGGAGGTATTTGTTTTCACCCGAGCGTACAAGAAATATACGCAGAAGCCACGAAGTGGCGACTCTGCGAAGCAGAGGGCGTATATGAGTGAAAAAAGAGGAAGGAAAACAATCACCTCCGAAGGAGACAAAGGAATATGTTAAAAAAGGAAAAAGAAAACAAACTTACCCTGAGAAAAACCATTCAGAATGACTGGTATGCGCTGAAAATGGGTTGGACCTTCAGTAAAAGTCTGGTCATCAATTCCTTCATTATGGAAGCATTGGGGTATTTTGAATGGGTATTTTTTGATGCAATCTTCTTAAGAGAGATTGTAAACGGATTGGATCAGCAGGTGGGCTTTCCGCGAATTTTTGCCTTTATCCTGATTTGCGGTGCCTTTTTTGCACTGACCAATCTGCAGTATAATTACGGAGAAAATGTGGTAATTCCGCTGGAGATGACCAAGCTCTACGGAGGAATATACCGGAAGCTTTATGCAAAGGCAAAGAACGTGGAGCTTCGCTGCTATGAGGACTCGGAGTTTTACAACAAATACACCATGGCCATGGACGGGGCGGATGAGAAGGTATATCGAATCATTACCAGCTTCTGCGGTATCTTTTCCGGTGTGTTTGCCACGGCGGCAGTGTTCTGGTTTATGTTTCAGATCGACCACTATGCGGTATTGTTTATTATCTGTCCGCTGCTTGGCAATTTCCTCTTCGGTAATCTGAAGAACAAGTATGAGTTCAAGCGGTATCAGGAGCAGGCGCCAAATGATAAGGTGTTAAATTATGTGAATCGTGTGATGTATTTGCCGGACTATGCGAAGGAGGTACGGTTGTCCAATATTTTCCGTCTGCTTCGCAGGCAGTATCATGATGCTACCACAAATAATGTGAAGGTGGCAAAGAAGTACGCCTTTGTCAACGCACATATGAATTTCTGGAGAATTACGTTTACCTTCACGGCGATTTTTGAGGGCGTGTTGTTGTATGCAATCTACCGTCATACCGTGACCGGTTCCATTACCCTGGCGCAGCTTACGGTTATGAGCAGCCTGATGGTAGCCATGACCTGGATTCTGATTCATCTGTTTGAGAACATCATGGAGATCATGAAGAGCGGTCTGTTCATCAACAATCTGCGTGGGTTCCTGGAATATGAGGAGAAGATTCCGGAGGATACGGATGGATTGCTGCCGGGGGGATTTGAAACCCTGGAGTTTGATCATGTCTGTTTCTCCTATAAGGACGAGGAGACCATTAAGGATCTGTCCTTCTCCATTCGGAAGGGGGAAATTGCGGCCCTGGTTGGACATAACGGTGCCGGCAAGACTACCATTATTAAGCTGCTGCTTCGCTTGTATGATCCTACTGCCGGCGTGATACGATTGAACGGCGTAGATATCCGGGAGTACAATCTCCATGCTTACCGCAGATTGTTTGCCACCACCTTCCAGGATTTCTGTATTTTCGGCATGACCATCAAGGACAATGTCCTCATGGGAAGACACAGTGAGGATGAGGATGCATTGGTGGAGAAGTCTCTGAAGAGAGCCGGCGTGTTGGAGAAGGTACAGTCCCTGCCCAAGGGTATACATACCATGATGACCAAGGAATTCGAGGAGGACGGTGCGGTGCTTTCCGGCGGCGAAAGCCAGAAGATTGCCGTGGCCAGAACCTTCGCCATGGATTCTCCGGTGAAGATTTTCGATGAACCTTCCAGTGCTTTGGACCCGATTGCGGAATATGAATTGTTCCGCAATATCATGAAGGAAGGGAAAGACCACACCATGCTGTTTATTTCCCACAGACTTTCTTCCGTGAAGAGCTGTGACAAGGTATTTATGTTAGAGCAGGGCAGGGTCATTGAAGAAGGTTCCCATCAGGAGCTGATGGCTCTTGACGGAAGCTATGCAAAGATGTACAAGAAACAGGCCATGAACTATCTGGCCATCAGCGAGACAGAGGAGGTGCAGCTATGAGTCAGAAAAAAGACGAAACAAAGCAGTCCATGTCCCGGGTCTGGAAAAACAATTGGTTCTTAATTAAGCTATGCTTTGCCGCATCCCCGGCATATGTCCTTTTTGCCGTATTGGACAGCATCCGGAACCAGGTGTCCATTTTCTTTGAACATACCTATGGGATCGGTTATGTATTGGAAGCGGCAGAGTTTCATTATCCGTTTCAACAGGTGGCAACCTTCATCCTGATTTTAGCAGGGTGTATTACTCTGGGTATGGTGTTTACTGTGTTTGTAGGTGATTTCATTCTGGAGAAGGAACGTCCCAAGATCCGGGAAAAGATCAAAATGTTGCTATATGAAAAGGCAAAGGTTCTGGATTTGGAATGCTATGACAATCCGGAATACTATGACAGTCTGGTACTGGCCATCTCTGAGGTGGACAAACAAATTGACAGATGTGTCACTTTCTTGCAGAATACGGCATCCGGAATTACCGTATTTATTTCTACCGGTATTTATTTTTTAATGAAGGATAAGGTTTCCATCCTCTTTGTAGTGGTATCCTTTATTATGACCTTCTGCTTTAACCAGCTGTACAATAAGCTGTCCTTTAAGATTCGTATGGAGCGTGTATCCTCCGAACGTAAGAGGGAGTACATCAAGAGGGTA
Source organism: uncultured Lachnospiraceae bacterium (assembly GCA_945485625.1). GTDB lineage: Bacteria > Bacillota > Clostridia > Lachnospirales > Lachnospiraceae > Acetatifactor. The sequence continues at coordinate 3,650 of CALYSH010000033.1, forward strand.
TTCTATCTGGGCGATTATGCCAAGGAGCTTCGTCTGAATCCGGAGGTATCCGACATTCTCTTCAAGCGGTTTGAGGAAGCAAACGACGGGGTATATCAGGTTGAGAAAAAGCATGCCAACAGACGGTTTTTCTTAAGCTATATGCGCAGGCATGTAAGTAACAATATTTTCAGCGATGTGATCTACATTTCGTACCTGGTGTTCCAGGCGGCGGTTCAGAAGGCATTGTCCTTCAGCAGTGTAGCCATACTGTACAATTCCTTCGGCCGTCTGAAGCAGGGCATGAGGGTATTTACGGATGTGTATCCCTTTGCCTGTGAGACCAGCCTGTATGTGCAGAAAATCAGAGATTTCTTAGACTATGAGCCCAAGATTAAAAGTACGGAAGGAAGGCTTCCGGAACCCGGGGCACAGCAGATTGATATGGAGCACGTCACCTTTGCCTATAATGAGAAGGACGGGGATTTGCTGCAGGATATTTCCCTGCACATCAAGCCGGGACAGAAGATCGCGTTGGTTGGCTATAACGGAGCAGGAAAAACCACTCTGGTAAAGCTTTTAATGCGGCTTTACGATGTGAAGGAGGGGCGGATTCTGTCAAACGGTGTGGATATCCGGGAACTGGATGTGGAACAGTATCGGAATTCCATCGGTACGGTCTTCCAGGATTTTAAGATATTTGCGGGAAATGTCAGAGAGAATGTCCTGATGGACTGCGAAGATCCTTCTAAGGATGGGGAGATTACCCAGGCTCTGAAGGATAGCGGCATGTGGGAGCGTGTAGAGGCGATGCCCGGTGGGCTGGAGACCCAGCTGACCACAGAGATTATGGAGAAGGGTGTGAACCTGTCCGGCGGAGAAAGTCAGAAGCTGGCAATCTCCAGAGTATTCTATCAGAAGGCCGGTTTAATGATTCTGGATGAGCCCTCCAGCGCATTGGACCCGATTGCGGAATACCAGCTGCATCATGCCATGCTTTCGGCTACAAAAGATAAGACGGTGATTTTTATTTCCCACCGTCTCTCTACCACCAGACTGGCTGACCACATCATTATGCTGGAAAAGGGACGTGTGGTGGAACGTGGTACCCACGAACAGCTCTTGCAGCAGAATGGCAAATATGCCCGGATGTGGCGCGTTCAGGCCGGTGCATATATTCAGGTATAGTGTTTGAAAGAACCGCAGGTTACTGCAGAGCTGCTTTGATTCTTTTTTCCAGCAGCTCCGCATCCTGTGCATATTCCAGAGCGGTTTCCCTGGTGATGACACCGTCCTGCAGAAGCTTTAACAGGCTGGCATCCATGGTAACCATGCCTTCTCCGCGGGACTGGGAGATGACTCCGTCAATCTGGTGCACCTTTCCGTCACGGATCATGGTCTTGATTGCCGGGGTCAGCAGCATGATTTCAAAAGCAGGAACCATGCGTCCGTCCACGGAAGGAACCAGCTGCTGGGAAATGACTCCCTGCAGTACCATGGAAAGCTGGATGGCTATCTGGTGCTGCTGGTTGGGCGGGAAGGCATCAATAATACGGTCGATGGTATTGGAGGCACCGATGGTGTGCAAGGTGGAGAAAATCAGGTGTCCGGTTTCAGCGGCAGTCATTGCAACACTGATGGTCTCATGGTCACGCATTTCCCCCAAAAGGATGACATCGGGACTCTGACGCAGGGAGGCACGCAGTGCGGTCAGATAGCTGTCGGTATCCGTCACAACCTCACGCTGGGATACGATACTGCGTCGGTGCAGGTGCAGATACTCGATGGGATCCTCCAGGGTAATAATATGTGCCTGACGATTGGTATTAATATGATCTATCATACAGGCAAGGGTGGTGGATTTACCGCTACCTGCAGGGCCGGTTACCAGAACCAGGCCCTTTTTTAATTCGGTGAGCTTAATAATCGTGTTCTGTATGGAAGGCGGAAAGCCAAGCTCCTCAGGCTTGGGGATATTGAAATTTACCACTCGGATTACGGCGGATAAAGATCCCCTCTGCTTGTAAGCATTCATACGGAAACGGGCGATGCCCTTCAGGGTGAAGGAAAAATCATCATCTCCCTTTTCGGTTAATCCACTCATGCTTCGGTCGTTGGCCAGATGATATATCTCCGAAATCATCTCGCCGGTTTCGGCGGGCATCAGCTTGTTGCCGTTGTCGGTAATCAGCTGCCCCTGAATTTTGTAGGATAAGGGAAGTCCTGCCACAATAAAGATGTCGGAAGCTCCTTTGCCTGTTATGTCTGCAAGCATATCAACAATGCTCATATGTATTCCTCCTTGGTTTTAGTGTGTTTACCGGAATAAATATTTTGTGTCGTCCATCATGACCGTATCATCTATGATTGGCTCCGCAATGGATTTGTAAACCTCTACAGAGAAAAGAGCCTCATTGTTGTTTTGCGGATACCCTGCGGAAAGAGAAACCTGCAGGGTGCGGGATGCATTGATGGGAATGGCAAATTCAATGATCATGGTATCTGTATTCTGATTCAACATAATGGATTCATCGGACGAAAGATGGTGTTTCACCTCTTGAAAATAGCCGGATGCGTCCGAACTGTTTCTGAGGCATTCTTTCAGAACAGAGCTGATATCTGCAAGCTTTTGTTCCGCCTGATTGGCGGCATTGTAGTAATCCGTTGTGTTTTGAGCGGTTTCCAGAGTCATGGTATAATCTGACTTCGCAGAGGTCAGGGCCAATATGGAGAAGGTCACCAGACACAGCAGTACAAAAGTTACCAGGATCAGCGAGGAACCTACATGGATGCTGTTTTGCTGCGTGTTCTTTTCGGTCATTGTACACCTCCTGCTTCTTCCCTGTATTTGGATACCTTCAGAGAATAAATTTCTTGTCCTGTCTGTATGTTCTCTATTCGTATCTGCATATGGTGCAGGTTGTCTGTCTCTTCAAAGGTCAGAAATGCGCAGTAGAGAGCGTTTGTACTTTCCTTTGGGCACGGCGCAAAGGATTGGTCGAAAGAAACGGATATTTCAGAACGGTCCACCTTCGCATCCGGAAAGAGGGACTGTAGGGTTTCGGCAGGAGTTTTGCTGCTTCGCATGATTTCAGCAAAATTCTGGGCAACACGCAGCGATTGTTCCAATTCTCTTGAAGACTTATTCAGTTGGGAGGCTTTTACAAAAACCTGTACACAAACTGCAGAAGCAACGGAGAATAAGAGGATGGAAACCAGTATTTCCATGAGGAAGAGGGAGGATTTGGATTTATTCAATTTGGACACCTCCCTGTGAATTACTTCGAACAGTTACATAAAACTCCACCGGATGGGAATCGTTATCCGTCAGGACAAAATGATACAATCCATTGCTCTCCTCCACCAGAAAGGAGGAAATGGGGACAATATTGTTGCCGAATGCCGGGTCAAAGGAGGCAGCTTCGGAAACCGTAATTTCCTTCAGGTACCCGTCGTAGGGATAAAAATAGGTATGATATTGGTTTTCGTTGATTTTCTGAGTCAGTACAAGTCCGGACAGCTCAGGGTTGTCCTGCCGGAAAATGGATACACTTCCATTTTCATCATGCTGCCGGATTTTTTCGGTGACATAGGAAAGGGTTGTTCTGGAAAAGAAACTTTGGTCTGTGTCGTTTACAATTTTGTTATATATTCTGGCGCCAAACAGAACGATAAACAAGGTGCTGATCAAAAAGGCTCCGAACAGCGCTATGAGAAACAAAATATGTATGGCTGCATGGCGGCTTGGCTTGCTTTTCATGGTTTTTTCCTTTCAATAATGGTAACGGTAGGCATAATATTGGAACCGATGTTTTCATACTGAACAATATATTTTTCCCGGTCATAGGTCAGACCATAGTGGTTTTCCAGGTAAGCAAGGGAGGGAGGATACATTCCCTCGTTGGCATAACAGTGAACAATGTCACGTCGAATCGCCTGCTCCAGAATATCCCGCCCATTCATCAGGCTACTGCCTGAGATGGAGGAAACCCCATATAGAAAAATGAGAAGAATGACTCCGAATAACCCTAAGGAAAGGGTGGAGCGATTCCATATTCGATTCATCAGCTTTTTTCTTTTCTTCATAAAGTTCCACGACCTTTCTATCAGCCGATACCGGACATAATACCAAGAAGCGGCATGATGACAGAAAGCAATATCAAACAAACTACGATGGAGAGAATAATCACTAAAGTGGGCTCCAAAACGGAAATGGTCCGATTCATCTGAGCTTCTACCTCGTTATCGTAGCGGTCGGCAATCTTTCGGAAAATATCCTCAGCGCAACCGGTGGTAAATCCAATTTGAAGCATTTTAGAATATACATTGTTAAATATTCCGGCTTCTACCACAGCCTGAGAAAAGGAGAGACCCATGTGTTCCGCGTCGCCCTCCATCAGCTTCCGGCATTTTTGGATGCGGGAAAGCATGGCGGGAGTGGATATCAGTTTTTCTGCCAAGTCAAGACTTTCTTCGGTGTCCAGACCGGCGGCCATGGTAATGGCCATTCCGGATGCAAAGCGACCGCATGCAATTTTGTTGAAAAAGCCCTTCGTCAAAAAGAAACCGGAGCAGAATGAAGCTAGCTTTGAGCGGCCATATGAAGTCCCGGAGAAAATAATGTATGCAATCAATAACAGGAATAAAACAGCGATGAAAAGGAAGGAATAGTTACGCAGGGTATTGCCGAATTGGAGCAGTCCCCTGGAAAATCCGGTTAAATCAGAACCCAATTGAACGAAGGCCTGACGAAAAATAGGCAACACCTTAATGATCAGAACCAGAACAATAATTACCATCATGCAGAGGATTAAGATGGGGTAGGTTACTGCGTTTTTGATGTTTTCCCGAATGGTCTCCTCCCGGTTATAGTGGAAGGACAGGGCGTCCATGACTTCATCCAGTTTACCGGAGATATTACCGATACGGATCATGTCCAGCGCATATCTGGGAAATGCATTGCTGTTTTCCAGAGCTTTATGGAAGGATTCTCCGGCTTCACACTGCCGGGAGATGGCCTGCAAAAGATCCTTGCGTTCAATGCTTTCCGCATCGCTCAGCATCAGGTCGATTCCTGTGGCGGGGGTCATGCCTGCCTTTAGAATCATTGCCATTTGTTCACAAAAAAGGGCCATCTCCTGATTGGAAAGTATTTTTTGTCCTTTCATTTCAAATCCTCCTTGACTAGTAGGTGTATAAAACAGAGTAATTATTTCCGTCACCGATAAATTTCTTCAGTTGCTTTGGGGAGTCCATGTTTGCTGCAAAGGTGGGATCCATCAGGGTCCAGGATTTGCCGTCAAAATAAATCACATCATCAATCCACCCCACATCCTTTATGTACACGCTGATCCATGCGTGATAGGCGTCCCCGGCGTAGCCGATTTCCAACCGGGTAGGCAGCAGCTGACTTCGAAGCATGGCCGCCATTAAGGAAGCATAATCAAAGCAGATTCCTTTTTTGGTTTCCAATACTTCGTCCACATCCGGCAGATAATTGTATGCTACGGTGGTTGCCTCCTCGTGGTCATAGGTGATGTTTTTTGTTACGTAATGGTAAATTTCTGTTACGATATCCATTTCCGTGGCGGCTTTGGAGGCCAGACGGTTGGCCATTTCCACGGCTTTGGAATCCTGTGTGAAATTCACATACTGATTGGGATATAAAAAGGGCCCGAATTCATTGCTGATGTCTGCCTCAAACGAACCACTGAAGGCGGAGGAATACTGAGTTCCTTCCATATTCTCGAAGAGACCGATTGTGTAAGTGCCACTTCCGCCGGCAAGGGGAAGACAGGTACTCTCTGTGAGGATATTGTAGGTGTATTTCACATTGTTGGGACCGGTAAGCTGAAGCTTTACCTTATGGTTTGAACCATGATAAAATACCATGATATACCCCTCGGAAGCATTGGAGGCATCGATAGTGACTGTGGAGTTGCCATATTCCACAGTGCCCGGAGCCGATGGGGTAAGGATTTCCTTGATGACAAGCGGTTCGGTCTGCTCCGCAGTTGTGGGTATGGATTCATCCGGAAGAGAATGCTCCGTGGAAGGTCCGGGATCGGGTCCGCCACAGGCAATAAGGCAGAGAGACAGCAGGAAAGCCATACCGGTGCAGATGAACTTTTCAAGCAGCTTCTTCGCCATAAATCTCTCCCCGTTATAATTGAGCAATTCGTTTTTTACGAGAATTCGGTACGTTTGTAAAAAGACACGGATAATGATACCAACGGATTGCTTCGCACTTCGTGCTCTCACAATCCTGGAATATT